>VEQC01000086.1 GCA_018883455.1 Limnohabitans sp.
CGGCGACAAGGCCGTCACAGTGGAAAAGCTCATGCCAGGATTCTAGGTGAGCAGTCCCGCCCCTTGTGCCGACAACCCTCTGCGCCTCGCCTGTGGCAACCAATCGATAGAATGGCCCCAGTTCTACAACTTGTCCTATGAAACTGATCGGCGCCATCACCAGTCCCTACGTCCGCAAGGTCCGCATCGTGCTGGCGGAGAAAAAACTGGATTACCAACTGGTTCTCGAAGATGTCTGGGCGGCTGATACGCGCATGGCCGACGCGAACCCGCTGGGCAAGGTGCCTTGTTTGGTGATGGAGGGGGGCGAGGCTTTGTTCGACTCCCGCGTGATCGTGGAGTACATGGACACCTTGTCGCCCGTGGGCAAGCTGATTCCCGCCAGCGGGCGCGAGCGGGCGGAAGTCAAAACGTGGGAGGCCTTGGCCGATGGCGTGCTCGACGCGGCCATTCTGGCGCGGCTGGAGGCCACCTGGCCCCACCGTCAGGCCGGTGAGCGCAGCCAAGCCTGGATCGACCGGCAAATGAAAAAGGTGCACGACAGCTTGGGGGCCATGTCGCGGGGCTTGGGCGACCGTGCCCATTGCAGTGGCAACCACTTAAGCCTGGCCGATATCGCGGTGGGGTGTGCCCTGGGGTATTTGGATTTCCGCTTTCCTCAGATTGACTGGCGCGCTGCCCATCCCAATTTGGCCCAACTCTATGAGCGTTTGAGCCAGCGCCAAAGCTTCAAGGACACCGAGCCCCCGCGTTAAGCCGGTTCGGGCGGGGGAGGTGCACCTTCACGCGCCGCCAAAGGCGCGTTTGAGGGCGCGCATGAGGCTTCCGAGCAAGGGAATCTTCTCGTAGAGCTCTTCGGCCACATCGCAGTAATCGCGGTGAGAGGCAATGCGCCATTGGCCCTCCTGCGCCACCAATTGCAAGTGGCTTGCGCCCCGCATGGTGTAGGTGCGGCGGTCCCGCGGGTGGCGGCGTTGGAAATGAAAATCCCAAGTCAGGAAAATCTCTTGCCCTTGTGCCACCCGGCTGTGAATCTCAAAGCGGGGCTGGTCCAACTGCGCAAACATGCGGGCGTAGACGGCCCGAATGGCCTCGCTGCCAGAGACTTCGCCAAAGCTGTCCTTGAAACGCGCCGTGGGGAGGTAGACCGTCTCCAAGTGCGTCAAGCTCTCGGGGGTGAGGCGTGCGAAGTAATCGCAGAAACGGGCGCAGGCTTGGTCGAGGGTTTCCATCGCAGGCGGCTGGGTGGGTTAGAGCCCGGTGAAGCGACGCACCAAGGCGAAGTAGAGCCGGTCGGGGAGGTGGCGCAAAAAGCGCAGGGGGCGTGTGAAGCGCTTGGGAAAGTGGATATCGAACTCCCCCTGGGCCCAACCCTCGAGCATCGCGGCGGCGGCAGCCTCGGGGGTCATGAGCGCGGGCATTTCAAAATCATTTTGCGCGGTCAGCGGGGTGGCGACAAAGCCGGGGTGAACCACGCTCACGCCAATGCCTTGGGGCCGCAAGTCGAGGTAGAGCACATCGCCCAAGTGCGAGAGCGCGGCTTTGGTGGGCCCGTACGCCAAGCTGCGCGGCAAGCCACGATGCCCCGCCACACTGGAGACTAAGCTGATGTGGGCACCGGGCTTGAGGTAAGGCAGCACGGCGTCAAGCACGTACAGGGCGCCGCGGTAATTGATGTCGAGGTGCTGTTCGCAATCGGCGAGGTCAAATGACTGCGCGCGCATGGGGTGGTAGTGGCCCGCGCAGTAAATGATGGTCCCCAAGCCATGGCGCTCGCGCACATAAGTGGCGGCGGCCAACACGCTGGCGCGTTCGGTCACATCTGCCGCCACGCCCAAGCTGCCCGGATGCTCAGCCACAAACGCCGCGAGCGGCTCGGTGCGCCGTCCGGTGATGCTCACGCGCGCGCCAGCCCGGTGCAAGGCGTTCGCGCAGGCCAGGCCAATGCCGCTGGAGGCGCCAATCAACCAGACCGCGCGTCCATTCCAATCACGCAAACTGGGGTTCAAACCCGCCATAGCCCTGACCTTATTGTTTTTGCAAGGTGTACTGAACGACGTCGATGCTGCCCTCGTCAAAGGCCGCTTCGCAATAGCAGAGGTAGAACTCCCACAAGCGCAGGAATTGGTCATCAAAGCCGAGCGCGAGCACGTCTTGTCGCTGGGCGTGGAAATCGCTGCGCCAGCGGCGCAGCGTCTCGGCGTAGTCGGGGCCAAATGCGAATTCGTCAACCACTTTGAGCCCGGCGAGTTGTGCCTGGGTGCGGAACTCGGTGGGGCATGGCAAGCAGCCTCCGGGGAAAATGTACTGCTGAATGAAGTCGGTGCTTTGGCGGTAGCGTGCGAAGAGCGCATCGTCAATCACGATGCTCTGAATACAGGCGCGCCCACCCGGGCGCAAGAGGCGCGCCACGGTTTCGAAGTATGTGGGCCAATAGGCCTCACCCACCGCCTCAATCATTTCGATGGAGCAAATGGCGTCGTAGGGGCCGTCTTGAATATCGCGGTAGTCCTGCAACCGCAAGTCGCTGTTGTGGTACAGGCCATGGTCGCGCAGGCGCTGTTGCGCGAAGGCGAGTTGTTCCGTGCTGAGGGTAACACCCGTCATGTGCGTGCCAAACTCACGACCGCCGAGTTCGGCCACGGCGCCCCATCCACAGCCAATTTCGAGCACCCGGTCGCCGGGGAGCACACGCACCATTTGCAGGGCACGGCGCATTTTGGCCATTTGGGCATCGCGGAGGTTTTGTTTGTAGTCGCCATTGAACCAAGCGGAGGAGTAGTTCATGCTTTCGTCGAGCCAGAGCCGATAAAACGCATTGCCCAAGTCATAGTGCGCGTGAATATTGCGGCGGCTATTGGCGCGATGGTTGCGGTTCATCCAATGTCGGATGCGGTAATAAAGGCGGCCCATCCAGTGGCCAAAAATCAAATCGTCCAAAGCACGGCGGTTGGCGATGAAAAGCCGCAAGAGGGTGGTGAGGTCAGCGCTGGACCACTCACCCGCGAGATAGCTCTCGGCAAAGCCAATATCGCCCGAGCGCATGGCTTGGCGAATCGGCTCCCAGCTGCGCAGGTGCAGGTGGGCGTGGAGTCGGCCCTCGGGGTCACCAAAGGTATGGATCTGGTCGTCCGGCCATTGAATGGTGATCGCGCCGTGGCGCAACTGGCGCAAGAGCGGAAGCACCTGGCGCGCGATGGCAGGCCAGTGGGCGGGAATTTGGAGTTGGCCCTCAAACGGGGCGGTGGTGGTATTCATCGGGGGGGACTCCTGAACTTAACGGGTCACGAAGGTATTGGGGGGTTCGGGTTTGCGGAAAAAAGGAACGCGCTTGCGCCAGAGCAACAAGGCTTGCCAATGGATGCGGGCGATCACGCCCAGCGTGAGCAAGGGGTAGTTCAACAGGGCCCGTCGGCGCATGGCGGACGTGGCCGGTGTGAGTTCGCCACTCACGCTGGTGAGCAACAGGGGGCCTTGGGCGTCGTGGTGTTCGATGCGTGCGATGCCCTGCTGCGCGGTATAGAAGAAGCGGAAGGTGTAGTGGCCCTCCACGGCACAAAACGGGGAGACGTGAAACACCTTGCGCGCCTGCAAGGACTGCCCCCAGGCGGGGGTTTCGAGCAAATAGCAGTGGCGTTCGCCAAACGTGTTGTTGACTTCCACAACGATGGCGCGCAATTGGCCTTGCCCATCGTGGGCATACCAAAAACTCACCGGTTTGAACACATAGCCGAGCACCCGGGGGTAGGTGTGCAACCAGACTTCGCCGGTGGCATCGGGGATGCCTTCGCGTCGCAGTAACTCATCGAGCCAAGCCAAGGCGCCGCCGGCCTCGGGGCCACGACCATCGCCGTGGTCTTGGTCATGAAAGCTCAGCCAGCCGCGGCGGTTGATGGCCAGGCCAGCACTGACCTGCGCATGTGCGCGCGCATCTTGCGCCGCCGCGAGTTGGCGCATGGGCAAAAGCGCGTAAAAGGTGTCGTACGCGAACGCATGTGCGCTGGGGCGCAAGCGCGTGTGCCGCACTTGCCCGAAGCCCAAATGGGCTACAGGGGGCAGGGGGACACGGCTCGGGCTCATGCGCGCAACACTCCTTCGGCCGCGCGACGGCCTGCTTGGTAACCGTCCTCATGAAAACCATAACCTAGCCAGGCCCCGGCATACCATGTGCGTTGCGTGCCTTGAATGTGAGCGAGTTGCGTTTGCGCGGCGATCGCGGCCAGATCGAACACCGGGTGCGCGTAGGAGAAGGTGTCGATCACTTGATCTTCGGCAATGGGGCGCAGCGGGTTGAGCGAGACAAACACATCCCGCGTGAACGGCAGGGGCTGGAGTTGGTTGAGCCAATAGTGCAAGCAGACGTGGGCCGCTTCCGCTTGGGCGGCGCTCGCGCGCTCGTAATTCCAGGCGGCCCAGGCCAGGCGACGCTTGGGCATGACCGAGGCGTCGGTGTGGAGTACGGCACGGTTGTCGTGGTAGCGAATGGCGCCCAGCAGTCGCGCCTCCTCGGGGCTGGGTTGCGCGAGCATGGCCAGCGCTTGATCGGGGTGGCAGGCCAACACGAGTTGGTCAAAGCGTTGGGCCCCAAGACGGCTGTGCACCGTCACGCCATCGGCCTCACGCGTGATGCGCTCGACCGGGGTGGCCACATGGGCGTGGTCCACGCGGCGCAGGATTTTTTCCACATACTGCCGCGCACCACCCGCGACGGTGTACCACTGCGGCCGACCTTCGACTTGCAACAAACCATGGTTGTGGCAGAAGCGAATCATGGTGGCCACGGGAAAGCGCAGCATTTGGTCGGTGGGGCAACTCCAGATGCATCCGAGCATGGGCAGCAAGTAGCCTTCACGCAAATCGGGGCCGAAGGCGTATTGGTGCAAAAAGTCTTCCAGCGGTTGCTGCAGCTCGTGATCCTGGTTGCGCAAGGCGAGGTCGGTGGCCACGCGGTTAAAGCGCAGCACCTCGCGCAGCATGCGCCAAAACCGAGGCTTCAAGAGGTTGCTGCGTTGCGCGAACACCGTGTTGAGGTTGGCCCCATTCCATTCAAGGGGCTCGCTGCCGCCCCAATGCGGGGTTTGCACCGAGAACGACATGTCGGTTTTGGCGGTGGGCACGCCAAGCGCGGCAAAAAGCGCGATCAGGCCGGGGTAGGTGCGCTCGTTGTAGACCAGAAAGCCGGTGTCCACCCCAAAGCTTTGCACGCCGTCGCGGGTTGGCAAGCGCACATCCACCGTGTGGGTGTGGCCGCCGAAATAATCGCCCGCTTCAAACAAGCTGACTTCAGCAGCGCCCGCCAGGTGATGGGCCGTCGCCAGGCCGCCGATACCGGCACCCACAATCGCTACGCGACGCGTCATGAGCGCCCTTCACGTGCGGCGAGCTGGCGCTCCACCTCTTGGCGGAACGATTTGTCGTCCGGCGCCGTCATCGAATTGAAGGCGCGCACGGTCTGACCATCGCGGCTGATGATGTACTTGTAGAAATTCCAGCGCGGGGGGGTTTGCGTGCGTTGCGCCAGCTGTTGGAACAGCGGGAGGGCATCGCTGCCGCGTACCGAGGATTTCACAAACATGGGGAACTTCACCCCAAAGGTGTTCTCGCAAAACTCGGCTATCTGGGTGTTGTTGCCCGGCTCCTGGGAGAAGTCGTGGCTGGGAAAGCCCAGCACGACCAAGCCTTGGTCTTTGTAGCGGTTGTAGAGGGCCTCCAAGCCCTTGTATTGGCCCGTGAAGCCGCAGTAACTCGCGGTGTTGACCACCACCACCACCTGCCCGGCGTACTGGCACAGGGACTGGGGCTTTTCGTCTTGGAGGCGTGCCACGGTGTGTTGCAAAACGGTCGGGCAATTCGCGGCTGCTGCGGCTTGCGGCCCTGCGGCTTGTGCGCTGGGCACACCGGTGAAAACCCCCGCGGCCACGATAGCCAGTGGCCATGTCCAACGTGCCGTGAGGGCGCGGACAATTGTCCTAGTCAGAAATACGGGATAAAAAGCACTTGATTTGTTCGCCATAATGCGGGATGATGACCGAAGACAAACTTTTTGTCTAGGACAAACTAAATTCTTCTTTTTAACTGTGGTGTATTTCCGCTGTGAACTTCCGTTCTGACGCCGAGCCCGTGCTGTTGTCGATCGCCGCCGTCGAGCGCGATACCGGCTTGGGGAAAGACACGCTTCGGGTGTGGGAGCGTCGCTATGGCTTTCCGCAGCCGGGTCGCGATGGCTTTGGTGAGCGCACCTACACGCTGGATCAAGTTGAGAAGCTGCGCATCATCAAGCGCTTGATGGATCAGGGCCACCGGCCTGGGCGCATCGTGGCTTTGCCCACCGAAGAGTTGCAACGCCTGGCCCAAGGCCTTTACGCGGCGCCCCAGTCCGTGCCCATGCACGCGCCGGAAGCGCATGAGGACATGCAAGCCTTCATGCAGCTCATCACCAGCAGTGATTCCGAGGGTTTGCGCAGCCAGCTTGCCCAAGCCCTGGCGCACAAAGGACTCAAAAGTTTTGTGACCGAGGTGGTCGCACCCCTCACCGGCATGGTGGGGGATGCTTGGATGCGGGGTGAACTCGAAATTTACGAGGAGCACCTCTACACCGAATGCGTCTCGGGCCTGTTGCGCCACGCCGTGAGCACCCTTGAAGCCAAACCCGGGGCCAAGCCCTCTGTCTTGCTCACCACCTTCCCACAAGAGCCCCACGGCATGGGCCTGCTCATGGCGGAGAGCATGATGGCTTTGCAGGGTGCGCGCTGCATCTCCTTGGGCACCCAAACGCCCCTGCGGGACATCGTGCAAGCCGCGCAGGCGCATCATGTGAACGCGGTGGCGTTGAGCTTTAGCGTGAGCATGAACCCCAACCACGTGCTCGACGGCTTGGCCGAACTGCGCAAGGCTATGCCGCGCGAGGTGGAGCTGTGGGCCGGCGGGCGTTGCCCGATTTTGCAGCGGCGCGAGATCGCCGGCGTGGTGGTGCTGCACACCCTCGATCAAATCGCCCCCGAAATTCGCCGCTGGCGCGAGCAAAACGAAGCGGCTTGAGGGCCGCGGGTTAACCGAGCCCGTCGCGCGCGCCCTAGAATCAGGGCACCATGTCGCTCGCCCTTCACCCGCCCGATTTTTTTCAAAAACTCATCCCGCGCGCCGAACTCGCACCCGTGGTGGCACGCTTGCGCCGCGAGGGCCGCTTGGTGTTCACCAATGGGGTGTTTGACGTGTTGCATCGCGGCCATGTCACTTACCTGGCGCGCGCGCGCGCCCTGGGGGCGCATTTGGTGGTGGGGCTCAACACCGACGCCTCGGCCCGGCGCTTGGGCAAAGGACCCGATCGGCCCTTGAATGCCGAGCAAGACCGCGCGGTGGTGTTGGCCGCACTCGCCTCGGTGAGCGTGGTCACCTGGTTTGACGAGAACACCCCCGAGTCCTTGATCGCGCAAATTCGCCCCGACCTCATTGTCAAAGGCGGCGATTACGACATGGCGCGTTTGCCCGAAACGGCCCTGGTGCGCAGCTGGGGGGGAGAGGCCCTGGCCATCCCCTTTGTGGACGGCTACTCCACCACGGCCTTGGTCAAGCGCATCCGCCAGCCCGGCTAAGGCTCGCGGGCCTTAAGCCCCACCCTCAAGCCTCACCCTCAAGCCGCGCCGAACACGGCCTGCCACAGGGCGCGTACCGCCGCCTGCTCGGGGCCCAACTCCTGCTCGTCGCATTGGGTGGGTTGTTCGTCTAGGCGCGCCAAGTGTTGGCGTTTGCGCAAGGTGCGGTAGGCGTCTGCCGCGTGATGCCCGACCCCAGGCGGGAGCAGTCCTGCGGCTTCGGCGCGCTGCAACAGGGCAATATTGCCCACATTGGGCAACAACTCGGGATGCGCCGCGGTGTGGGCGAGCACCAGGTATTGCACGGCAAACTCCACATCCACCATCCCCCCCACGCTGTGCTTGAGGTCAAACTGTCCCGCACGCACGGGGCGGGCCGCGCGCAACTTCTCGCGCATGGCCATGATCTCCGCCCGCAAACCGGCCGGGTCGCGCGGCGCGACGATGACGTCACGTCGGATAGCCTCAAACCGCGCTTGCAGCGAAGCGTCGCCCAAGCAGCAGCGTGCGCGCGTCATGGCTTGGTGCTCCCAAGTCCAGGCGGTGTTACTCCCGCGTTGGGATTGGTAGTCGGCAAAGGCGGCAAAGCTCGTGACGAGCAGCCCCGAGTTTCCGTTGGGGCGCAGCGCCGTGTCGATTTCGTACAAATCACCCTCGGCGGTTTTGAGGGTGAGCCAACCGATGAGGCGGCGCACGAACGCCGCGTATATCTCGCCCGCGCGCTCGTGTTCGTCCTCGTACACGAAGACGATGTCCAGATCGCTGCCGTAGCCCAGCTCCTTGCCGCCGAGCTTGCCGTAACCCACGATGGCGAGCTGGGGGGTTTCGCGATGGCGTTGCGGGAGGCGCTCCCACAACCACTGGCTTGTGATGGCGAGCATGACATCGGCCAAGGCGCTGAGGTCGTCGGCCACGGCCTCCACGCTCAACACCCCTTCGACGTCACGCGCCAGCGTGCGAAACACCTCCGCGTGGTGTGCCCGGCGGAGCAGGTTGAGCAGGCTCTCCTCGTCGTCTTCGCCCGTGTTGGCCAAGGCAAGACGGCGCATTTCAAGCTCCTGGCGCAAAGCCGTGGCGTCAAAACGCTCTTGAAACAAGGCCTGACTGGCCAATTCATCAATGACCCCTGGGTGCAGCATCAGGTAGCGAGCTGGCCAGCGGGCCGCGCCCAAGAGGCGCAAGAGTTGCTCGTGCACGCGGGGCCGCTCCAGCAGCAAGGCCAGATAGCTGTCCCGGCGCAGCAAGGGCTCCATCCAGTCGCACCAGCGCCGCACTGCCTCGGGGGCCACCCGTTCGGCATCGATCCAGCTTTGGGTGCGTTGCAAGAGCTTGAGCAACCGCAGGCGCCCTTCTTCGCGTAAGGCGCGCACCCGAGGGGATTCAGGCCAGTCCCGAACGCGTTCGCGCACCTCGGGGTGGAGGTGTGGCAGCAAACTCTCGATGTCCGGGCAATCGGCAAGTTCACCGTTGCCACAGCCCTTGCAGTCGCCACTGCCCGTTTGCGGGGCTTGGCCCAGCAGGCGGTCAAATTCCTGCGCCACCCGCTCGCGGTGCAGGTCGAGTTGGGCCAGAAAGTCACTGCTGTCGCCAAAGCCCAGGGTGAGCGCGATCCAGTTCAAGTCGGCGTCCTGGGTGGGCAACAGGTGGGTTTGTTGGTCGTCGAGGTACTGGATGCGATGCTCCACCTCGCGCAGAAACACATAGGCCTCGGCCAAGGCCTGGGCGGTGGGGGCATCCATCAGGCGGGCCTGGGTGATGCGTTGGAGCGCGCTCAACGTTGGGCGGGTGCGCAGTTCCGGAAATTGACCACCCCGAACGACCTGGAGCAGCTGCACGATGAATTCGATTTCGCGAATCCCCCCGCGCGAGAGCTTGACGTCATTGGCGCGTTCGGGGCGACCCGCGCTGCGCTTGGCGGAGTGGTTGCGGATTTGTTGGTGCAGGCCACGCAGGGCCTCAAACACCCCATAGTCCAGGTAGCGCCGGTAAACGAAGGGAATGATGGTATCGCGCAGGGCCAGGGCGGCGCTCTTGCCCGAAGCAGGGGCGACCACGCGGCTCTTGAGCCAGGCAAAACGCTCCCACTCGCGGCCCTGAACCAAAAAATATTCCTCCAAGGCATCCAGGGAGACCACACTGGGGCCGGAATTGCCGTTGGGGCGCAATGCGAGGTCGACACGGAAGACAAAGCCGTGTTCGGTGGTCTCGCCCACCAAGGCAAAGAGGCGTTTGACCACTTTGGTGAAATAGTCGTGGTTGCTGATGCGCCGTGCGCCTTGCTCGTTGCCGTCGGTTTCACCGTCGGCGTTATAGACGTAGATGAGGTCAATATCACTCGAGACATTGAGTTCGCGAGCGC
>VEQC01000087.1 GCA_018883455.1 Limnohabitans sp.
CCCCTTGGCCTTGGAGCTGGCCTACTTGCGCGACCTCAAAGGCCGCGCCATTGCCGAGCGCTCGATCGAGGAAATGCGCCGCGGCGGCACGTTCACCGAGGCGCAGGCACAAAGCTGGCTCACCCAAATGCAAGCCCTCTTTCCCGATGTCGCCTCCGGAGACCGCCTCACGGGCATTTACCTGCCTGGGCAAGGCGCGCGCTTTGCCTTTAATGGCCGCATCGTGGGACAAATCGACGACCCGCAATTTGCCCGTTTGTTTTTTGGCATTTGGCTCGCCCCCACCACCTCCGAGCCCGAAATGCGCCTGAGCCTTTTGGGTCTCGCTGCCAACCCATCCCGCTAAAACCCTGGAGCCTTCCATGACCCCCTTCATCCTCCGCCGTCGTGCTGCCTTGATGGCCTTCATCGCGTCTGGCGCGCTCATGCTGGGCGGGTGCGCAAGCCCCGACATCGCCTCCTATGCGAAGGAGCGCCCCGTGCTCGACTTGGCCCAGTACTTCAATGGCAAGGTCACGGCGCACGGCATTTTTCAGGACCGCAGCGGCCAAGTGGTGCGCCGCTTTACGGTGGACATGGATTGCCGCTGGGAGGGCAACCAAGGGGTGCTCGACGAGCGCTTCACCTACTCCGACGGTAAAACCGAGCGCCGCGTCTGGCGACTCACGCGCCATGCCGATGGCCGCTACACCGGCACGGCCGATGACGTTGTGGGCCAAGCCAGCGGCCGCACCGTCGGCAATGCCTTCCAATGGGCCTATACCTTGCGCTTGCCGGTGGATGGCTCCGTCTACGAAGTCCAGTTTGACGATTGGATGTTCCTCATCGACGACCGTGTCATGCTCAACCGGGCCACCATGAGCAAATTTGGCATTCGTTTGGGCGAAGTTTTACTCTCCTTCCAGAAGTAATCGCACCCCTCACCCGGGCCCGTAAGGGGCCCCGTGCCTGCGCGCGTCCGTACCGCCCGTCTTCGACAAACCCCCCTTGTTTCCCCCCACTTGCCAAAAGTAACCATCTGGTTATCATGGTCTGAAAAGCGGCCTCGTTCCATTCGAGGCCGCCAAAAGGTGAGAGGAGACCCGCATGCGCATGCACACCCCTGGCATGGAAGCCCAGCACGCCGCCCTGGCGGCGCTGTCCTCGCGCTACGTCAATGTTGAAGCCATCCCCTGGCAAGACACCGCCTTTCCTGGCATCCGCATCAAAGTCCTCATGCAAGACCCCGACACCGGCTTGCAAACCATCCTCACGCACATGGCCCCAGGGGCTGTCCTCACCGACCACACCCACACCCAGGTGGAGCAAAGCTGGGTGCTCGAGGGCAGTTTGGTCGATCACGAGGGGGAGGTCACGGCCGGTAACTTCGTGTGGCGTCCGGCGGGCAGCCGGCACACCGCGCACGCCCCCAACGGCGCTTTGGTGTTGGGGTTTTTTCTGCAACCCAACCATTTTTATTGAACGCACAGGAACGCTGGCATGAAATTTGGAGACTTCGTTAAAGTCAAATCCTTGGCCAGCCCGGCCGGGTTCAAAGAAAACCTCGAGCGGCTTGGCTTGGCCATGCCCTGCGATGAAACCTTGGAGTCCGGACCCGAGGCGGTCATGTCCCAGCCCCTACAAATCGGGCGCTTGCGCGTGGGCAACCGCTACGCCGTGCACCCCATGGAGGGTTGGGATGGGCAGGCCGATGGGCACCCCAGCGAACACACCCAGCGGCGCTGGCGCCATTTCGGCCTCTCGGGCGCCAAAATGATTTGGGGTGGCGAAGCGGTGGCGGTGCGCCACGATGGTCGCGCCAACCCTAGGCAGTTGGTGATCAATGAGAAAACCCTACCCGCGCTGGGTGCGCTGCGCGAGACCCTGGTGCAAGCCCACCGCGAAGCCATGGGCGACGACCGTGACCTCGTCATTGGCCTGCAACTCACCCACTCAGGTCGCTTTTGCAAACCCAATGACGATGCGCGCATGGAGCCCCGCGTGCTCTACCACCACCCCTTGCTCGATGGCAAGTTTGGCCCGCGCGAAAACATCGTCGTCATGAGCGATGGCGACATTCGCCAACTGATTGACGATTTCGTCCTCGCCGCCAAACGCGCCGCACAGGTGGGCTTCCAATTCATCGACCTCAAACACTGCCATGGCTATCTGGGACATGAGTTCCTCTCGGCCAAAACCCGCGAGGGAGATTTCGGCGGTTCTCTGGCCAACCGCACGCGCTTCCTGCGCGAGCTTGTGGCGGGCATTCGTGCGGAAGTGCCCGGCATGGAGCTGGGGGTGCGTCTCTCCGCCGTCGACTTTTTGCCCTACAAGCCCGATCCAAATTTGTCCGACGCCGAGTCCTTGGGGCCTGGCGTGCCGGTCGATTCCAGCGCTGCCTTACCCTATCGCTACGGGTTTGGCGTGGACGAGCAAGACCCCACCCAGCAATGCGTGGACGAAACGGCCGAGTTTCTGCAGGTCTTGACCGAGCTGCAAATTCCCATGGTCAACATCACCATTGGCAGCCCCTATTACACGCCCCACGTCACACGCCCCGCGCTCTACCCCCCCTCAGACGGCTACCAACCGCCAGAGGATCCGCTCGTGGGCGTCATGCGTCACCTCGCCTTGGTGCGCGACCTCAAGGCGCGCTTTCCGCACCTGTGCTTTGTGGGCAGCGGCTACACCTATTTGCAAGAGTTCACGCCCTACGTGGCTCAGGCCGTGGTGCGAGCAGGATGGACGGACCTCGTTGGGCTTGGCCGCATGATGCTGTCCTACCCCGAGCTGATTGCCGATGTCTTGGCCGGACGTCCCCTCCAACGCAAGCGCCTCTGCCGCACCTTTAGCGATTGCACCACCGCCCCGCGCAACGGCATGATCTCTGGTTGCTACCCCTTGGACGCGCATTACAAGAAGTCCCCCCAAATGGTTCGCCTCACCCAGGTGAAGAAGGACGCCAAACTGGCGTAACCCGCATGTCGACCCGTCGCGCCTCCGCCAGTCCCCGCGATCCGGCCCAAAGCCGCCAGCGCATCTTGGCAGCCGCGCGCAAGGAGTTTGCACAATACGGCTTGGGCGGCGCACGTGTGGATCGCATTGCCACCCAAGCGGGCATCAACAAGCGCATGCTCTACCACTACTTTGGCAACAAGGACGCCCTCTTTGGCGCGGTGCTGGAGGCCAACTACGCGCATAAGCGGGAGTCCGAGCGCGCGCTCGCGCTCGAACAGGACGAACCCCGTGAGGCCATTCGCAAGTGGGTTGCGCTCACTTGGAATTACTACATCGAGAACCCCGAGTTTCTCAAACTGCTCAACAGCGCCAACCTGCACGAGGCACGCCATGTCTACGCCTCCGCAGAGGTGAAAAAAATGCGGGCTCCCTTTGTCAAGATGATGGGCGCCATCCTCGACAAAGGCGTGCGCCAAGGGGTCTTCCGCGCACAGGTCGACCCCGTCCAGCTCTACATCACCATTGCCGGGATGTCGTATTTTTATTTGTCCAACCAGCACACGTTGTCGGCCATTTTTGGCCGCACCTTGTTGAGTCCGCGCGCGCGCAAGGCGCGCTTGGATCACATGACCGAGGTCGTGCTGGCTTACTTGGAGCGCCGAGAATGATGTCACACCCGACGCGATTCACCGACGTCGCGCAGCTCGAAACCGTCATGAGCACGCCCTCACAGGCGCTCGTGGCCGATTTGAAAAACCTCGAGGGCGATCTTTTGATCCTGGGCGTGGGCGGCAAAATGGGACCCACTTTGGCCCGCATGGCCAAACAGGCCGCGCCGCACAAGCGCGTGATTGGCGTGGCCCGCTTCAGCGAGCCTGGCTTGCAGGCGAGCTTGACCGCGCACGGCATTGAGTGCATCGCCTGCGATTTGCTCTCACAAGAGGCGCTGCAGGCCTTGCCCGATGTGCCCAATGTGGTCTTCATGGCTGGGCGCAAGTTTGGCTCGCAGGGCAGTGAATGGCTCACCTGGGCCATGAACGTGCATGTTCCCGCCTTGGTGGCGCAACGTTTCGCGCGCTCGCGCATCGTGGCGTTTTCCACCGCCTGTGTTTACCCCTTTGTGGAGGTCACGGGGCCAGGCGCACCCGAGTCCCTTGCCCCCACCCCCGTGGGTGAATACGCCAATTCCTGCGTGGGGCGTGAGCGCATGTTTGAGCACTTCTCGCACCAGTACCAGACACCGGGGCGCCTCATCCGCCTCTCCTACGCCATCGACATGCGCTACGGCGTCTTACACGACTTGGCGCAACAAATTCTGCAACGCCAGCCCATCGATCTCACCATGGGGTATGCCAATCTGATTTGGCAGGGTGACGCCAACGAACGCAGCTTGCGCGCCCTATGCCATTGCACCAACCCCACGACGGGTCTCAACCTCTCCGGCCCCAAGGTGGCCATTCGCGAGGCGGCGCAAGGCTTGGCGCAAAGGCTGGGTTTGGAAGTTCGCTTCACGGGCACAGAAGCCCCAACCGCATGGCTGGTCGATTGCCGTGAGGCCGATGCCCTCTGGGGGCCGCCGCCAGTGGGTTTGGCGCAGATGCTCGACTGGACGGCCGATTGGGTGGCCCGAGGCCAACCCAGCTTGAACAAACCCACCCATTTCGAGGTTCGAGATGGCCAATATTAAAGCCGCCTACGATTTGCTCGCGCGCGGGACGGTCATCCCCGCGCACTTGCTCGCGCTCAACAGCAAACGCACCCTGGATGTGCAGCGCCAACGTGCGCTCACCCGCTACTACCTCGACGCCGGCGTGGGGGGGCTCGCCGTGGGCGTGCACTCCACCCAATTCGCCATTCGCGAGTGTGGGCTCTACCGTCCGGTTCTGGAGTTGGCCATGGAGACGGCGCACCACTGGCAGCCCATTGGCGGCGTGCGCCCCTTGGTGATGGTTGCGGGCCTGGCTGGCCCCACCGCGCAGGCCGAAGCAGAGGCCAAGCTGGCGCGAGATCTGGGTTACCACGCGGGTTTGTTGAGCTTGGCTGCGCTGCGAAATGCGTCCGATGAAGAACTCCTCAACCACTGTCGCCGCATTGCGGCGCACATCCCCCTGGTGGGGTTTTACCTCCAGCCCGCAGTGGGCGGGCGCGTGCTCTCGGCCGAGTTCTGGGAGGCCTTCGCCCGCATCGAACAAGTCGTCGCCATCAAGATTGCCCCCTTCCATCGCTACCGCACCCTCGATGTCGTGCGTGGGGTGGTTGCTGCCGGGGCCGAGGATCGCATCACCCTCTACACCGGCAACGACGACCACATCGTCCTCGATCTGGTCACGCCTATGACCGTGATGCGGGGCAACGAAGCGGTGACGGTGCGCATTCGCGGTGGCTTGCTGGGTCACTGGAGTGTCTGGACCGAGCACGCCGTCGAACTCTTTGCCCGCTGCCAAGGGGCGGCTGCGCAAGCCAGCGTGTCGGCCGAACTCCTCGCCCTCGACGCGCAAGTGACCGATTGCAACAGCGCCTTGTTTGACGTTGCCCACGATTTCGCCGGTTGCATTGCCGGCTGCCACGAGGTGCTGCGCCGCCAAGGCCTCTTTGAGGGCATTTGGTGCCTCGACCCCGAAGAGGGCTTGAGTCCCGGCCAAGCCGAGGCCCTTACGCGGGTGATCACTGATTACCCCCATTTGTGCCATGACGGATTTGTTCAACAACACCGAGAGCGCTGGCTTGCCTGAAGCGCCATTTTTCCATTTCACACCACACCACCTAAGGAGACTTCCATGAAAAAGCGCCAAACCCTGAAATGCCTTGTTGCTGCCATTGGTCTGGGACTGGGCCTCGCCAGCGTGGCCCAAGCGCAGGCCACCTGGAAACCCAATAAACCGATCAACCTCATCGTGCCCTGGGCCGCAGGCGGATCGACCGACCAAGTCAGCCGTATCGCGGCAGCAGAACTGGAAAAAGTGCTCGGCCAAAAAATCGTGGTGGTCAACCAGCCGGGCGCGGCCGGCTCGATTGGCACCAAGAATGCCTGGGAAGCACCTCGCGATGGCTACACCTGGACAGCCGGCGCCGCGCAAGATCTCGGCGCTTATCAGTCGCTGGGCATGCTCAACGCCAGCATCAAGGATTGGCACCTTTTCCTGCATGTGGCCAATATTCCGGTGATCAGCGTCAACCCTGGCACCCCCTACCAAAATGCCAAGCAGCTCCTCGATGCCATGAAGACCAAGCCTGACCTCAAAGTCGCCACCGCGGGCGTCACCTCGGGCGGTCACAACGCCATGGAGGCCATCTCCCAAGCCGCTGGGGTGAAGTACCGTCACGTGACCTATGACGGGGGCAACCCGGCAGTGGTCGCGACCGTCTCCGGCGAGACCGACATCACCACCCAGCTCGCGGTGGAGCAAGCCGAGATGATTCGCGGCAAGCGCTTGCGCCCCTTGGCCACCGTTTCGGACAAGCCCCTGGAGATCGAGGGTTTTGGCGTGATCGAGCCCATCTCCAAAACCATTCCCGGATTCAAGGCCCCGGCCAACTTCTTTGGCATCTTCATTCCCAAGGGCGTTCCCGCCGAAGTGGTGGCCACGGTGGAGAAGGTTTGGGCTGACCACATGATGCAAAACGAGGCCATCAAAAAGTACGCCGTCAACCGTGGTGCATTCTTTGGACCGTCCTATGGTGAGGCGGCTCAGACCAATGCCTTCCCGGCCGTGCAAGCCAACGCTTGGTTGCTCCACAGTGGCGGTAAGACCAAGGTCGCCCCTGACACCGTGGGCATTCCCAAGCCATGAGCATGGAAATCGAAGAGGATCGCCCCGTCCCGCCGCGCATCGATCTGATCGCGGCGGTGGTGTGGATGGTGTTCGGCGCGGCCGTGGCCGTCGGCGCATGGCGCATGGACCGGCTCGAACACCTCAACATCAACCCCTACGAGATTCCGGGCCTCGTGCCCTTTGTCCTAGGGGTGACCATTTTTTTACTCGGTGGCGTGCTTGCATTGCGGGCCTTGGGTCAAGGCGCGCTGCAAGGCCAAGCGCTGGCACCCCCAGAGCCCACCGATCCCGCGCTCTTGCGCCTCATGGCCTGGGTGTTTGGGCTCATGCTGGGCTATGCCTTGATCTTGGTGGGTTCGGGTATCCCGTTCTGGCTCGCCACCTTGCTCTTCATCGCCGTTTTCATTGGCGTGCTCGATCGGGAGCGTCAAGAGGTCTTGGGGCGAACGCGTTTGCAGCAGTGGGTGCGAGCCTTGGTCTATGCCAGCGTCTGGAGTGCGGTGGTCTCACTCTCCTTTGAGCACGTGTTTCTCGTGAGGTTGCCCTGATGTTTGACGGACTCATTGCCTTTGGCCATTCCATCGCGTCATTCATGACGCCGGAATCCATCTTTTTCGCGCTGGCCTCCTGCCTGGTGGGTGTCATCATCGGGGCGTTGCCCGGGCTCACGGCCACCATGGGGGTGGCCCTCATGACCACGCTCACCATCAAGCTGCCTTCCAACCAAGCGCTGCTGATTTTGATTTGCACCTACGTGGGCGCCATCTATGGCGGCAGCCGCAGTGCCATCTTGCTCAACATTCCAGGCACCCCCGCCTCCGCGGCGAGTTGCCTCGATGGCTATGCGCTCGCGCGCCAGGGGCATGCCGGACGCGCCATGGGCATCGCCACGACGGGCTCCGTTTTGGGCACCTTGATTGGGATGTTTTTCCTGGCCTGGTTCACACCCCTCTTGGGCGACTTGGCGCTCAAATTTGGCGCCTACGAGTTCTTCTGGCTGGCCGTCTTTGGCGTCATCATCTCCGCCACCCTCAGTGGGGGGGACCCCCTCAAAGGTTGGATCAGTGGGATTGCCGGCTTGTTCATCGCCACCATCGGTCAGGACGGGATTCACGCCTACGAGCGTTTTGCCTTTGACAATCGGGATTTGGCGGGCGGCTTTGCCTTGGTGCCCGCACTGGTGGGCGCATTTGGCTTCGCCGAAGTCCTTATCGCCATGAAGGAGCGCCGACCCGTCCCCCAGATCAACCCCTTTGACACCGTGATCCCCAAAATCGTCGATGTGCTCAAATATTGGCGGACCGTGTTGCGCTCGGGCGTGATCGGCACCTTCATCGGCATCGTTCCCGGGGTGGGGGAGGACGTGGCAGCTTGGTCGTCTTACGCGGCGGCCAAACGCGCCAGTGAGGAAAAAGAAAAATTCGGTAAAGGCTCGATTGAAGGGCTCATGGCCGCCGAAACCGGCGACAACGCCTGTGTGCCGGGCGCCATCATCCCCGTCTTGACCTTGCAAGTGCCCGGCTCTGCGCCTGCGGCCGTGCTCATGGCCGCCATGCTGATCCACGGTGTCAAACCAGGCCCCATGATCATGATTGAGTCGCCCCAGTTCGTCTACGACGTCGTGGCCATGATGCTCTTTGCCACCATCGGCATCTTCATTTACGGCTTGGTGCTCACCAAGCTCTTGGTCAAGGTGCTGCGTGTGCCTACCACCATCATCGTGCCCATGTTGTTTGTACTCTGCGTGGTGGGGACCTACGCCTTGTCATCACGGCTCTTCGATGTCTGGACCATGCTCCTCTTTGGCTTGTTGGGCTATGTGCTGCGGCTCTACCAATTCCCAGTCGCCCCCCTGGTGCTCGGCATCGTGCTAGGGGACCTGATGGAGAAAAGCCTGCGTCGTGGCCTGGTGCTCTCCGACGGCGATCTCCTGCCCTTTATCTCACGGCCGATTGCCGGCGTGCTGTTCGCGGCCATTGTCATCACCGTCCTCATGCGGGTTCCTGCCGTGCGGCGTTTGCTCAAAATGGACCGCACCACATGAACTTCGCCCTGTGCAACGAGGTTCTCGCGCCACTGCCGTTCCCCGAGCAGTGCGCGCTGGCGCAGCGTCTGGGCTACAGCGGCTTAGAGCTCGCCCCATTCACGGTGGTGGAAGACCCGCTCACCTGGCGCGAACCCCAGGCCCGCGCGCTGGCCCGCATTGCCGCTGACCATGGGTTGCGCATCACGGGCTTGCATTGGTTGTTGGTCAAACCCGAAGGCCTCTCCATCACGCATCCCGATGCTGCGGTGCGCGCGCGCACCTTGGCCTTCATGCAACACCTCTGTGAATGCTGTGCCGCGCTCGGGGGCGAATACCTTGTGCACGGTTCGCCCCAGCAGCGCCTTGTCCACGAGGGGGATCGCCATGCGCAAGCCTTGGCCAGAGCCACCGAGTGTTGGGCGGCGGTGGCCGACACCGCCCAGCGCTGCGGGGTCACTTACTGCATCGAGCCCTTGTCGCCCGACCAGACCCCCATTGTCAACACCCTCGCCCAGGCCGTGGCCATCCTCGAGGCGGTGCGTCACCCGCATCTCAAAACCATGCTCGACACCAGCTCGGCAGGACTGGCGGAAAGCCTGGCGCTGCCTGCACTCATCGATCAATGGTTCCCCACAGGCTGGGTTCACCACGTGCAAGTCAACGACCCCAACCGCCAGGGGCCAGGGCAGGGCGACATGGCCTTTGCCCCCATCTTGGCGGCCTTGCGGCGGCAACGTTACGCCGGCCCCATCGCTGTCGAACCCTTTGTGTATGTCCCAGATGGTCCCGGTTGCGCAGCGCGTGCCATCGGCTACCTCCAAGGTTTATCGGAGCAGGCATCATGAGCGTTTCTTCCGCCACGCGGTTTCGCATTCGGGAAATCGAGTTACTGGAAATCCCCGTCGTGCTGCGCATGCCGTTTCGCTTTGGCGTGGTCACCCTGCGTCAGTGTTTCCAAGCCTTTGTGCGAGCCCGCATCGAAACGCCGCAAGGCCAGACCGCCTGGGGGGCTGCCGCCGAGATGGTCGTCCCCAAGTGGTTCGACAAAAACCCCGCCTTGAGCGACGCAGATAACTTTGAGCAAGAGCGCACCATGTTGCGCTGGGCTCGCGAAGCCTATTTGAGCGATGCCCAACCCGAGACCGCATTCGGTCATTTCGCCCGTCATCACCAAGCGCACCTAGAC
>VEQC01000088.1 GCA_018883455.1 Limnohabitans sp.
CGCTCGAGCAGATCACGCACAGCATTTGCACGCTGGAGTTTGAAGACCAGCGCCCTTTCTATGACTGGTTGCTCGCGCGTTTGATGGAAGGGGGTTTGCTCGCCGACCCGCCGCCGCGCCAGTATGAATTCGCGCGCCTGAACCTCACCTATGTGGTGACGAGCAAGCGCAAGCTCGCACAACTGGTGCAAGAGCAACGCGTGGCGGGCTGGGACGACCCGCGCATGCCCACCATCGTGGGGCTGCGCCGCCGCGGCTACACGCCCGAGAGCTTGCACTTGTTTGCCGAACGCATTGGGGTGTCCAAAGCCGATAGCTGGATTGACTACAGCGTGCTTGAGGGCTGTCTGCGCGAGGATTTGGAGAACAAAGCCCATCGCGGCATGGCTGTGCTCGACCCGCTCAAGCTTGTGCTCACGAATTGGGCCGAGGTGTTTGGCTCGGCCGAGCACACCGAAGTCTGCACTCAGCCCGCCCTCCCCCCTTCGGCCTTGGCCGAAGGTCAATCTGCGCCGGAGCGCCGCTTTCGCATGGGACGGGAAGTGTGGATTGAACGCGAGGATTTTGAGGAAGTGCCGCCTAAGGGCTACAAGCGCCTCTATCCCGGCAACCTCGTGCGCCTCAAGGGCGGCTATGTGGTGGAGTGCACGGGCTGCGTGCGCGACGCCCAGGGCCAAATCACGGCCGTGGAGGCGCGGGTGATTCCCGACACCAAGAGTGGCACGCCAGGGGCCGACAGCGTCAAGGCCAAAGCGGCGATCACTTGGGTGGGGGTGGTTGATGGGGTGAGTGCCGAGGTGCGGCTCTACGACCGGCTCTTTAGCGAAGCCCATCCGGATGCGGGCGGGCGCGACTTCTTGCAAGCCCTCAACCCCGCGAGTTTGCAAGTGGTGCGTGCGATCGTGGAGCCCTCGCTCGCGCAAGCCGCGCCGGATGCAAAATTCCAGTTCGAGCGCCACGGCTACTTTGTGGCCGACCGCGTGGACCATCGCCCGGGCCAACCGGTCTTTAACCGCGCGGTGGGCCTCAAAGACTCTTGGGGGAAGTGAGCCGTGTCGCACGCCCCTGACGCTTGCTACCAAGTGCGGGTTGAACCCGCGGGTTTGGCCTTTGACGCCGAAGGGGCGCTCACGGTGCTCGAAGCCGCGGAGATGGGCCGGGTGGAATTGCCCAGCTCTTGCCGCAATGGCACCTGCCGCACCTGCCTGTGCCAGTTGCGCGAAGGACAGGTGTCTTACACGGTGGAATGGCCCGGCTTGAGCGCGGAAGAAAAAGCGCAGGGGTGGATCCTGCCTTGCGTGGCCGTGGCCGAGAGCAATTTGGTGCTGGAGCAGCCCGCCGCGCGCGCGACTTAAGAGGCATGTCCGCGTTTCACTGCCTGTACGAAGACGCGCACCTCTTGGTGCTCGTCAAGCCCAGTGGCCTGCTCTCAGTGCCTGGGCGTGGCCCCGACAAGCAAGACTGTCTCTCGGCTCGGGTGCAAGCCGCGCACCCCGAGGCGCTGGTGGTGCATCGGCTCGACCAAGACACTTCTGGGCTGGTGCTCATGGCCAAAGGCATTGAGGCACAGCGGCGCCTGCAGCGCCTCTTTGAGAACCGCCAGGTAGACAAGCGTTATGTGGCCGTGGTGCATGGCCAGGCCGAAGGCGGGGCGCTCGATGCCGAGGGGTGGCACCGCATTGAAGGGCCGATTCTGCTCGACTGGGAACGCCGCCCCATTCACATCATTCACCCCGAGGGCAAACCGGCCCAAACCCGCTGGCGCGTGCTCGCGCGCGGCCCTGAGGCGACGCTCTTGCTGCTCGAACCCATCACCGGGCGCACGCACCAGTTGCGCGTGCACCTCCAGAGTTTGGGGCACCCCATTGTGGGGGACTCACTGTATGCCCCCGAGGCGGTGCGCGATCTCGCGCCGCGGTTGTTGCTGCATGCGCAGGATCTGGCCTTTCGCCATCCTTTCAGCGGCGCGGACATGCGCTTTGTGGAGCCCGTGCATTGGCGGCCCGAGTCGCCTTTTTTGACTACAAATTGACGCCCGAGCGGCGTAAGATGGGTGTAGTCCTTGCGGCGCAAACTGCGGGTTCGATTCAATCCCTTCCCTTCAAGAACTGGAGACAGCAATGCGTGAAGTCGTCGTGGTCAGCGGTGTGCGCACCGCCATTGGCACTTATGGCGGAAGCCTCAAAGATATCCCCCCCACCGAACTCGCCGCCATGGTCGTGCGCGAAGCACTGGCGCGCGCCCACACCGAGGGCAAGGACGTGGGGCATGTGGTGTTTGGCCATGTGGTCAACACCGAACCCAAGGACATGTACCTCTCCCGCGTGGCCGCCCTCAACGGGGGCTGCGCCGAAGGCACGCCGGCCTACAACGTCAACCGCTTGTGCGGCTCGGGCCTGCAAGCCATCGTCAACGCGAGCCAATCCATTTTGTTGGGCGACTGCGATATCGCCATTGGCGGCGGTGCTGAGAACATGAGCCGTGGCCCCTATGCCAACCTCACGCAGCGCTGGGGCTCGCGCATGGGAGACGCCAAATTGGTGGACATGATGGTGGGGGCCTTGCACGACCCCTTCCACACCATTCACATGGGCGTGACGGCGGAAAACGTGGCGGCCAAATATGGCATTACCCGTGAGATGCAAGACGCCTTGGCCGTGGAGAGCCACAACCGGGCGGAGAAGGCCACGGCCGAGGGGCGCTTCAAGGACCAGATTCTGCCGGTCATGCTCAAGTCGAAAAAAGGCGAAGTGGCCTACACCACCGATGAGCATTTCCGCGCGGGCGCCAAGCTGGAGGACTTCTCCAAGCTCAAGCCCGTCTTCGTGAAAGAAAACGGCACCGTCACCGCCGGTAACGCCTCGGGCATCAATGACGCCGCGGCCGCCGTGGTGCTGATGGAAGCCAAGGCCGCGCAAGCCCGTGGCGTCAAGCCCATGGCGCGTTTGGTCGGCTACGCCCACACGGGGCTCGATCCCAAGATCATGGGCGTGGGCCCGATCTCGGCCACGCAAGCCGTGTTAAAGCGCACGGGCCTCTCCGTGAACGACCTCGATGTGATCGAGGCCAACGAGGCCTTTGCCGCACAAGCCTGCGCGGTCACGAAGGAGCTCGGCCTCGACCCGGCCAAGGTCAACCCCAATGGCTCGGGTATTTCGCTCGGCCACCCCATTGGGGCCACGGGTGCGCTCATCACCGTCAAAGCGCTCTATGAGTTGCATCGCATTCAGGGCAAGTACGCCTTGGTGACCATGTGCATTGGCGGGGGTCAGGGTATTGCCGCCATTTTTGAGCGGGTCTGATCGGCCCGCACGCCTCCCGCGGGATGGCGGGCGGCGGCTTTAACCTAGATCAAACGGGTCGCGATGCGACCCGTTTATCCTTGGGCTTGATTTTTTAGGGAACCACCATGACGGAATCAGCCCTCGCCGAACGCACCCCCACCTTGCAGTGGTCGGAGGCCCTGAGCCTCGAGCTCACGGAAATGGACCAGACCCATCGGGAGTTCGTGGATTTGCTCACCGCAGCGGAGATGGCCACCGACGCCGACTTGCTCACCCATTTTTCAGCCCTGATTGACCACACGGCGGATCACTTTGGGCGCGAGGACGCGTGGATGCGCGAGACACACTTCTCCTCGACCAATTGCCACGCCATGCAGCATCAGGTGGTGCTTGAAGTGATGCGTGAAGGTCTCAAGCGTGGCACGGAACAAGCCGATCTCGCGCTGGTGCGCCAGATGTGCCATGAGTTGGGCCTGTGGTTCCCACAACACGCGCAAAGCATGGATGCGGCATTGGCCTTGCACTTGCGACGTGTGGGGTATGACGCGCAAACGGGCCAAGTGCACATGCCCGAGGCCCTGCCCAAAGAGTTGATTCAGGGCTGCGGGGGCAGTTGCGGCGAGGCCTGATCAGGCCTGCATGAGCAGCTCGTAACTGCGCGCCTGGGCGGCAGGGTCGTGGGTCCAGGTGATGACCACGATTTCATCGACTTCGAGCCGCGCGGCCAAGGCCTCGAGTTTGTCGCGCACTTGCACGCCCGTGCCGACAAAGGCTTGCGCGCGCAAGCGCTCCAATGCCATTTGTTCGGCGGGGCTGTAATCGCGCTGGGCTTGCGCGGGGGGCAGCAGTGGACCGATTTGGCCAAGGTTGCGATCCATGCGCCAGCGTGCCCGGCTTTGAAAGAGGTGCCAAGCTTGGTCTTCGGTCTCGGCGGCGAGCGCCCACACACACACCACCGCATGGGGCTGATCGCCCGCCTGTTGGGGACGAAAACCACTGCGGTAGAGCGCGAGCGCTTCGTCGGCGCCTTGGCCGTCGGTGATGAAGTAAGCAAACGCATAGGGCAGCCCGAAATGGGCCGCGAGTTGCGCGCCGTAGTCGGAGCTGCCGAGCATCCATAAGGTGGGGCAGCCCGGGCCTTGCGGGAACGCTTGCACCCCATGGCCAGGATGGCCGCTGGGGAAAGCGTCGTCGCGCAACCAGGCCTGGAGTTCGAGCACTTGTTGGGGGAAGCGCTCGGAGGCATAGCGATCGGGGTTGAGGAGTTGGGCGGTTCGGCCATCGCTGCCGGGCGCACGGCCCACGCCTAAGTCAATGCGCCCGGGGGCGAGGGCTT
The DNA here is from genome assembly GCA_018883455.1 of Limnohabitans sp. GTDB lineage: Bacteria > Pseudomonadota > Gammaproteobacteria > Burkholderiales > Burkholderiaceae_C > Limnohabitans. The sequence continues at coordinate 4,621 of VEQC01000088.1, forward strand.
CGAGCACACGGAACTGCTCGGCCACTTTGAGGGCCGCGTAATGGGGCAGCATGACCCCGGCGCTGCCCAAGCGAATGCGCTGGGTTTGCGTGGCCAGGGCGGCCATGAGGACCTCCGGGGCGGTGCCCACAATGCTCGGGTGGCTGTGGTGTTCACTCACCCAAAAGCGGTGATAACCCAAGGACTCGCAGTGGCGGGCCAGCGAGAGAGATTGGCGAATGGCGTCGGACTGGGGACGTCCGGCCGCGGCGACAGATTGATCAAGTACGGAAAGCTTTGGCACGCGCCAAGCTTACCGCTTTTTACACGGCGGCGTTGTCCGAGGGGCGACTAGCGTCGAGGCTGCGGCGCGTCATTTGGCGCATGGAGAGCATGGCGTCAAAGAAGCCTTTGAGCCAATCGAGGTCGATGGGTTTGCGCAGAATTTGCACGCCATCGGGCAAGCCACCGCGGGAGTGAATTTGCTCTGCAGTGAGGCCGGTGATGACGAGCACGGCGAGCTTGCGAAAGAGGCTGTGGTTGCCAACGGCGCGCAAGAACTCAAAGCCGTCGATGACGGGCATGTTCAGATCGGTGATCAGCACATGGGGCTGCAAGCTGAACATGTCGAGCATGGCGTCGAGCGGCGAGGCGTAGAACGACACATCGATCGGCCCCTTCCATTGCTGGAAGTGGGACTGCAACATCTCCCGCGTCGGGGGATCGTCATCGACCACGAGCACCCGCAAGCGCTGTTGCTCTGGACCAAAGGGGGTGGCGTGTAGGTTGTAACGTCGTTGATAGTCGTAGATCGAGGTGAGCGAGATGCGACGGTGCCCGCCCTGGGTCTTCCAGGCTTGCAACTCGTTTTTCTCCACCAACCCCTGCACCGTACCCACGGAAACTCCGAGGAGTTTCGCGGCGTAACTGGTTCCGCAAAAACCATCTGAGGCGGATGCCTCAATCCCATTGCCATGATTCACAAAATTGCTCCTTCAGATAAAACACAAAGACAAACAATTAAGCCTCCATTATAGGCTTTTTATCAATCTTTATGGTTAACACTGAAGATGCGGAATTTTTGTGAACTGGGTTCACCCCTTACGTAGGCTTACTTGAGTGCTTTGAAGCGCACGCGCTTGGGTTTGGCGGCCTCCTCGCCCAAGCGCTTCTTCTTGTCGGCCTCGTACTCTTGGTAGTTACCGTCAAAAAAGACCCACTGGCTATCGCCTTCGGCGGCAAGGATGTGGGTGGCGATGCGGTCGAGGAACCAGCGGTCGTGGCTGATGACCATGACACTGCCGGCGAATTCGAGCAAGGCGTCTTCGAGCGCGCGCAGGGTTTCGACGTCGAGGTCGTTGGAGGGTTCGTCCAGGAGCAAGAAGTTGCCGCCCTGCATCAGGGTTTTGGCGAGGTGCAAACGCCCGCGCTCCCCCCCGGAGAGCATGCCGACTTTCTTTTGCTGGTCGCCGCCGCTGAAGTTAAAGCGCCCGCAATAAGCCCGGCTGGGCATTTGGAATTTGCCCACGGTGATGAGGTCGAGCCCGCCAGAGATGTCTTCCCAAACGGTTTTGTCATTGGCGAGGTCGTCGCGTGACTGATCGACAAAGGCCATTTGCACGGTCTGGCCAATGTGGACCTCGCCCGCATCGGGCTGCTCCTTGCCCGCGATGAGTTTGAAGAGCGTGGACTTACCCGCGCCGTTGGGACCGATGATGCCCACGATGGCGCCAGCAGGCACTTTGAAGCTCAGGTTGTCGATGAGCACGCGATCGCCAAACGACTTGGTCACGCCTTTGAACTCCAAGACATCATTGCCCAAGCGCTCGGCCACGGGAATGAAGATCTCTTGCGTCTCGTTGCGCTTTTGGTATTCGTAGTCAGAGAGTTCCTCAAAGCGGGCCAGGCGAGCCTTGCTCTTGGCTTGACGGCCCTTGGGGTTTTGGCGCGCCCACTCGAGTTCCTTTTTCATGGCCTTGGCGCGCGCATCTTCGCTCTTTTGTTCCTGCACCAAGCGGGCTTCTTTTTGCTCCAGCCAGGTGGAGTAGTTGCCCTTCCAGGGAATGCCGTGGCCACGGTCGAGTTCGAGAATCCACTCGGCGGCGTTGTCGAGGAAGTAGCGGTCGTGGGTGATGGCCACCACGGTGCCGGGGAAACGCTGGAGGAATTGTTCGAGCCACTCGACGGATTCGGCGTCAAGGTGGTTGGTGGGTTCGTCCAGCAAGAGCATGTCGGGCTTGGAGAGCAGCAGGCGACAGAGCGCGACGCGACGCTTCTCACCGCCGGAGAGGTTTTTGATGAGGGCATCCCAGCTGGGTAAGCGCAGCGCGTCGGCGGCGATCTCGAGCAGGTGCTCAGAGTCGCCCTCGGCGCCGGCGGCAGAGATGATGGCTTCGAGCTGGGCTTGTTCGGCCGCGAGGGCGTCGAAATCGGCGTCCTCTTCGGCGTAAGCGGCGTAAACCTCTTCGAGGCGCTGCTTGGCTGCGGCGACTTCACCCATGCCGCTCTCGACCGACTGGCGAACGGTGTGCTCGGGGTCGAGTTGGGGCTCTTGGGGCAGATAGCCGATCTTGATGCCCGGCATGGGCGTGGCCTCGCCTTCGATCTCTTTGTCGATGCCGGCCATGATTTTGAGCAGGGTGGATTTGCCCGAGCCGTTCAAGCCGAGCACCCCAATCTTGGCCCCGGGGAAGAAGGAGAGCGAGATGTCCTTGAGGATTTGGCGTTTGGGCGGGACGATCTTGCCGACCCGGTTCATGGTGAAGACGTATTGAGACATGGTTTTTCCGGTGAATAGGGGCCGCTCAAGGGCAGCCAACCACTGATTATCGCCTGTCGCCTGCAAAGGGGCCGAAATTGCGGCAAGATGCCGCCATGACAAACCCCTACACCCCCCCTGCCGTCTGGACCTGGGAAGCCCCGAGCGGCGGCCGTTTTGCCAATATCAACCGTCCCGTGGCCGGGGCCACCCACGACAAAGCCCTGCCCGTGGGCCCGCACCCCCTGCAGTTGTATTCCATGGGCACCCCCAATGGGGTGAAGGTGACGATCCTGCTGGAAGAGTTGCTCGCTGCCGGCCACACGGGGGCGGAATACGACGCTTGGCTCATCAAAATCCATGAGGGCGAGCAATTTGGCAGCGGGTTTGTGGCGATCAACCCGAATTCCAAAATTCCCGCCCTGGTGGACCACAGCACGCCCACCCCCACGCGGGTGTTTGAGTCGGGTGCGATCTTGGTCTACCTGGCCGAGAAATTCGACGCTTTTTTGCCCCGATCGGGCACGGCGCGCACGGAATGCCTCAATTGGCTGTTCTGGCAAATGGGCAGCGCGCCGTTTGTGGGGGGAGGCTTTGGGCATTTCTACGCCTATGCCCCGGAGAAGTTTGAATACCCGATCAACCGCTACGCCATGGAGACCAAGCGGCAACTTGACGTGCTCGACCAATTGCTCGCGCGCCAAGCCTTTGTGGCCGGTGACACCTACACCATTGCCGACATGGCGATTTGGCCTTGGTACGGCCAGATGGCGCGGGGCGAGTTGTATGAGGCGGGCACCTTCTTGCAAGTGCACACCTACACCCACTTGCTGCGCTGGGCCAATGCGCTGTGGGAACGCCCTGCCGTGCGGCGCGGGCGCATGGTCAACCGCGTGCGTGGCCCCTTGGAAGAGCAGTTGCACGAGCGACACGACGCGAGCGACTTCGAACTACGCACCCAAGACAAACTCACCTAGGTTTCTGAAGGCTCGTTTTGGAGGGGCACGCACTGGCCCGGATTTCGTGCGACAATGACACCTGTTGGGCCTCCAGTTGTCCAACCGCAGCAGTCCTGCTGGGGCCCTGACCCGAATGCCTCGTTTCGGTGTTGCAGCGCCCACTCTCCTGAGTTCGACTTACCTTGACTGGCCGCATCAGCCGTTATCCGGCGTGTGGTTTGTGTAGGTCACATGCGCCAGTGCGGCGCTCCTATCACATGAAATTCGAAGACCTCAAGTTGGCTCCGGCCATTCTCAAGGCAGTGCTGGAACAGGGCTATGAAACGCCCACCCCGATCCAAGCGCAAGCCATTCCTGCTGTCCTGGAAGGCCAGGACCTCCTCGCCGGTGCACAAACCGGCACCGGCAAAACTGCCGCCTTCACCCTGCCCATGCTGCACAAGCTGAGCATGAGCCGCAGTGCCACCAACCGCTTTGGCGTGTACGGCGTGCGCGCCTTGGTGCTCACCCCAACGCGAGAACTCGCGGCCCAGGTGGAAGAGTCGGTGCGCACCTATGGCAAATACCTTCAACTGAGCTCGGCCGTCATTTTTGGCGGTGTGGGCATGAACCCGCAAATTGATCGCTTGCAGCGCGGGGTGGACATTCTGGTGGCGACACCGGGGCGTTTGCTCGACTTGCAACAGCAAGGCCACCTGGATTTGTCCACGGTGCAGATCCTGGTGTTGGATGAAGCCGATCGCATGCTCGACATGGGCTTTATTCACGACGTGCGCAAAGTGCTGGCCTTGGTGCCCCAAGAAAAGCAAAGCCTGCTGTTCTCGGCCACCTTCAGCGACGACATTCGCGACTTGGCCAACGGCTTGTTGCGCAACCCGCAGCACATTCAGGTCACGCCGCGCAACACCACGGTGCAACGCATCACACAGGTGATTCACCCCGTGGGACGCGACAAGAAAAAAGCCCTGCTCGCCCACATCATTGCCCAGCACAACTGGAGCCAGGTGTTGGTGTTCACGCGCACGAAGTTTGGGGCCAACAATGTGGCCGATTACCTCAACGCCAATGGCATTACCGCCATGGCTTTGCACGGCAACAAGAGCCAAACCGCGCGCACGCAGGCGCTGGGGGGCTTCAAGAGCGGCGAAATTCGCGCGCTGGTGGCCACCGATATTGCCGCACGCGGCATTGACATTGACGAGTTGCCGCATGTGGTGAACTACGAGATTCCGAATATTCCGGAAGACTACGTGCACCGCATTGGCCGCACGGGCCGCGCCGGCGCGAGTGGCGAAGCGGTGAGCTTGGTGTGCTTGGACGAAGAGGGCTTCATGCAAGAGATCGAGCACTTCACCAAACAACAAATTGCGGTGCAACCGATCGAGGGCTTTGGCCCTGAACCCGATGAGCGCGCCGAGCCCATCGCCATGGGCCGCCAAACCCTGTGGGGTGGTTTGGGCAAGCCGCCCAGCCGCGAGGTGATGCTGGCCGCCGCAAAAGCTGCGCGCCAAGAGATGCTGCAACGTATTCGTGAGAACAAGGGCCGCCAAGGCGCTCGCGCCGGTGGTGAAGACGGTGATGGGCGTGGCTCACGCCCCAAC
>VEQC01000294.1 GCA_018883455.1 Limnohabitans sp.
GCCCTTGAGATCGTCCAGCGATTGAATGCCCGAAGACGCATTGACCAGAAAACGCGTGCCGGTGTAGAAGTAATTGATGGCGAAGGCCACTTGCTTGGCCCGCTCGGAGTTATTAGTGGTCGAACCACATTCAATGTCGAGCGTGCCGTTTTGCAGCAGCGGGATGCGGTTTTGCGAAGTGACGGCCACAGGCACCACCTTCAGATCGGCACGACCCGTCACCCGTTTGACCTGCTCCACAATGCGTCCGCAAATCTCCCAACTGAACCCGGTGGGCTGGCCGCTGCCATCCAAATACGAGAACGGGACCGACGACTCGCGGTACCCCACAGCCATCTGGCCACTGGCCTTGACCCGATCGAGCGTGAGCGGGTTTTGAGCTGTGGCCGGGCTCAAGGCCACCGCCAGTCCTAGAACGCAGAGCGCGCGAATGCCCACCGATGCAGGGCGGAGTGGGATCATGAGGCGCATGTGCCATCCTGGGTGAGCTGTGCCACTTCTGGCATTACGCCGTCCACCTGACCTCGGTGATGATGGCCATGGCAGGCTGCTAATGCGCAGGCGATGACTAAGCCTATTAAACTGCTTCGCAATGGCTTCATGATTGACCTTTCGAAAAGGGGTTACTCCACCATTCGGGGTGGATGGCTTTGGGCTTCTTCTTTGAACATCCTAAAACTGGCTTCATCCTCACTGGAAACGCAAGTGTTTTTGCTCATCCCCACGCAACCGGCCGTCGCACGGACCAATCGGGTCGCAACGCCAGCAAGATTCTTGTGTGTAATGACTTATGAATAACTTATGGATTGATTATGATTCCTTATGAATGCTTTATAAAACATTATTAACTGAAAAAATAGCCGATATTTGGCTGAATAGCCCCCCCGACGGTGCGTACACGCAGGTCTAGCGCGGCAGCGTTCCCCGCCGCAGCTGATCGCGCTCTAAGCTCTCGAAAAGGGCTTTGAAATTGCCCTCGCCAAAGCCTTCATCGGCTTTGCGCTGGATGAACTCAAAAAAGACCGGTCCGAGCAGGGTCTGGCTAAAGATCTGGAGCAAGAGCCGGGGTTCACCCTGGGTGGTGGAGCCATCCAGCAGGATGCCCCTGGCTTGCAATTCGGCGGTGGGCTCGCCGTGGTTGGGCAGGCGCTCGGCGAGCATTTCGTAATAGATGTCGTTGGGCGCGCTCATGAGGGGGATTCCTGCGAGCTGCAAGGCGTCCACGGTGGCGATCAAGTCGTCAGTGAGTAAGGCGACGTGCTGAATGCCCTCGCCATTGAACTGCATGAGGAACTCTTCAATTTGACCGCTGCTTTTCCCCGACTCTTCGTTGAGGGGGATGCGAATCAGGCCATCCGGAGCCGTCATGGCCCGGCTGGTCAAGCCGGTGTACTCGCCCTGAATGTCAAAGTAGCGGATCTCACGAAAGTTGAAAATCTTCTCGTAGAAATGGCCCCAAAAGGCCATGCGCCCTTTGTAAACATTGTGCGTGAGGTGATCGATGCGGCGCAGGCCATGCCCTTGGGGGTGGAGGTCCACCCCGTCGAGGTAGTGAAAGTCGATGTCATAGATGCTCTTGCCCGCTTCAAAGCGATCGATCAAGTAGAGAGGCGCGCCGCCAATGCCCTTGATGGCGGGCAAGCGCAGCTCCATGGGACCGGTGGGAATATCGATCGGTTGGGCGCCTAAATCGAGCGCGCGCTGATAAGCTGCATGCGCATCGCGCACGCGAAACGCCATGCCACAGGCGCTCGGGCCGTGCTCGGCGGCAAAGTAGCTCGCCAGGCTTTTGGGTTCGCGATTGACGATGAAATTGATTTCACCCTGACGGTAGAGCAAAACATCCTTGGAGCGATGCCGAGCCACCAACACAAACCCCATGCGCTCAAACAAGGGTTCCAGGACTTGTGGGGTGGGGGACGCGAATTCCACAAATTCAAACCCGCAAAGCCCCATGGGGTTTTCAAATAAATCGGCCATCGCACGCCTCCGCTCCAAAGGTTCAGAAGCCTTCATTGTCGGTGCGGTGCCGGCCGACGTCACCCCCCTGCCCTCGCGGCGTCAGGCGCTTTTACTTGCGCGCCGCGTTCTCCGCCGCTTCCTGGGCCTTCTCGGCCTCAGCCGCGCGCTGCAGGTTTTGCTCCCACGCGGCCGTGAAAGCCACGATCAGGCGCTCGCACTCGGTTTTGTTCAAGGCCTCGGCCAAGCTTTGCGCCGTGTGGTTGTTGCGCGGGTTGACCAGCGTGGGATCGGCCC
>VEQC01000295.1 GCA_018883455.1 Limnohabitans sp.
ACGCAAAAGAGCAGCACGGCTGAGAAGCGGGCGCGCTCAGCAAAGGCACCCACGATCAGCGCGCAGGTGATGCCGGCGAAGGTGGCCTGGAAGCCGACAAAAGAGAGCTCGGGAATGTAGACGCCTTTGCTGAAAGTGGCGGCCACGGATTCGGGCGTGATGCCTTTGAGGAAGAGCTTGTCAAAGCCGCCGTAGAAAGGCGAGCCTCCGCTAAACGCCACGCTGTAGCCATACACGACCCAGAGCACGTAAATGAGGGAGGCGACCACAAACACCTGCATGAGCACCGAGAGCATGTTTTTGCTGCGCACCAAGCCACCGTAGAACAGGGCCAGGCCGGGCAAGGTCATGAGGATGACGAGCAGGGTGGAGACGGTCATCCACGCGGTGTCGCCCTTGTTGGGGACGGGGGTGGCCGCGGGGGCTTCTTCCGCAGCCGGTGCAGCAGCGGGCGCAGCGGCAGGCGCTGCGGCGGTGGCGGCGGGTTTGGCTTCTGCAGCTGGCGTGGCCTGCGCCATGGCGGCGCTGCCACCGAAGAATAGGCCTAGCCCGAGGGCGAGAGAGGCAAGAAAGTGTTTCATGATGGGTCTTCTTTCAAACAGTCCTGAGGAGAGACAGACGGATGAACCGAGGGTCAGAGGGCTTCGTTGCCGGATTCGCCGGTACGGATGCGAACCACTTGTTCGAGGTCGTAGACGAAAATCTTGCCGTCACCGATCTTGCCCGTGCGCGCGGCGCCCTCGATCGCTTCGATGGCCGCATCGACTTGCTCGGCGGACACGGCGGCCTCGATCTTGACCTTGGGCAGGAAGTCCACCACGTACTCGGCACCGCGATACAACTCGGTATGGCCTTTTTGGCGACCGAAGCCCTTGACTTCCGTCACGGTGATACCTTGCACCCCGATTTGCGAGAGCGCTTCGCGCACCTCGTCGAGCTTGAAGGGTTTGATGATGGCGGTGATGAGTTTCATGGTGACTCCTGCAGAAGACGCGCTGCGTCCGGGTTAGAAGGTGTATTTGATGCCGACGACCACGGTGTCTTTACCCTGGTTGTAGCCGTTGACGGTGTAGAGCGAAGGCTTTGCGTTGGTGCCTACCGCTGCAAGCGTGCCGGACAAACCACCCCCAAAGTCTTTGGTAAGCGTCACGCTGTGATCGGTGTAGCTGTAAGGCTTGTTCTCACCCTTGATGGCCTGACGACCAATATGGGGCGTCAAGGTGTAGCCGCCGCCCAAATCAAACGTGGCCGAGAGGTCCACGTAGGTGCTGTTTTTGGAGTTGGCGAAACCAAAGAGGTTGGAGATGGCCTGCGAGTACTTGAGCGTGATCGGACCGTAGGTGGCCGCGCCATAGAGCTCATCGGTGTTGGCGTTGGCCGAACCCGAGATTTTGCTCAGCGTGTTGTTCACATACTCATAGCGCAGGTAGCCCACGTCAAAGCCCAGGCCGGCCGCTTCGAACTTGTAGCCACCGTAGAGGTCGAGCTCCAAGGGGCCCTTGGTGGAGACGCCACTGGCGATACCGGCTTCTTTGATCCATTTGATGGTGGAAGCCCAGGCGCCCACGTAAAGACCGCTTTTATCGGTGTAGTCCACGCCGCCTTGCAGGGCCGGATCACCCTTGGTCTGACCCAGGCCACGGTAGCGGTATTCGCTAACGGCACCGACGTTGAAGGCCAAGCTGCTCTCGGGAGCGGCTTGGGCATGCGCGATGGCGGCGCTGCTGGTGGCCACGAGGGCCAGGACAAACTTGGTGGTCAATTTCATGGGTTACTCCAATGTGAAAAAACAAAAAAGCTCGAACTCCTGTTAGCAGGGTCCGTGCCAACCGCTAAACCCCTGTTTTGGGGGCGTAAAACTCACTTCCGCGCCCCAATAAATGGCCTAGGCTTCGCACCCTAGGGGATAGCTGCACGATTTTGGTGCAAAAAAGTGCCGCCATCGCCCCAACTCGGGGAATGTTTCATGCTTGCGCAAGTCGATAGCCGTGGTCTCTTGGGGTGGAGTTCACCTCCCGTCACCGTGGAAGTGCACGCCGCCAATGGCCTGCCCGCGTTTTCGCTGGTCGGTCTGGCCGATACCGAAGTGAAGGAGGCGCGGGAGCGGGTGCGCAGCGCCATTCTCAATAGTGGGCTGCACTTTCCCGCCGACCGGCGCTTGACGGTCAACCTCGCCCCGGCCGACCTGCCCAAGGACTCTGGGCGTTTTGACCTGCCCTTGGCTTTGGGTGTGCTTGCCG
>VEQC01000296.1 GCA_018883455.1 Limnohabitans sp.
GTCGCTATGTGGTCTTGATGCCCAACAACCCACGTGGTGGTGGTGTCAGCCGTCGCATCGAAGGCGATGACCGGGCCGAACTCAAAGAAGCCATGGACCAGTTGGAATACCCCAACGGCATGTCCATCATTGCCCGCACCGCGGGCATTGGCCGCAGCGCCCCCGAACTGCAATGGGATTTGAACTACTTGCTCAAGCTTTGGACAGCCATCGATGGCGCCTCCAAATCGGGCAAAGGCGCTTTCCTGATTTACCAAGAATCGAGCTTGGTCATCCGGGCCATCCGCGATTACTTCAATAGTGATATCGGTGACATCCTGATCGACACCGACGATATTTACGAACAAGCCCAGCAGTTCATGAGCCATGTCATGCCCGAGCATGCCAGCCGCGTGAAACGCTATCGGGACGAAACCCCTCTGTTCTCGCGCTTTCAGATTGAGCACCAGATCGAGTCGGCTTACGCGCGCACGGTGAACTTGCCCTCGGGCGGAGCCATCGTGATCGATCACACCGAAGCCTTGGTTTCGGTGGACGTGAACTCGGCGCGCGCCATCAAGGGCGGCGACATTGAAGAAACCGCCACGCGCACCAACCTTGAAGCGGCCGATGAAGTGGCGCGCCAAATGCGCTTGCGTGACCTTGGTGGCTTGATCGTCATTGACTTCATCGACATGGAGGAGAGCCGTAACCGTCGGGAAGTGGAAAACCGCTTGCGTGACGCCTTGCGCCAAGACCGCGCGCGCGTGCAATTTGGCGCCATCAGCAAGTTTGGCTTGCTCGAGATGAGCCGCCAGCGCCTGCGTCCCGCCCTCTCCGAGGGCGCCTCCATTCCTTGCCCACGCTGCGGGGGTTCGGGCCATGTGCGCGACACCGAGAGCTCGGCGCTGCAAATCCTGCGCATCATCCAAGAAGAGGCCATGAAGGACAACACGGCGGCCGTGCACGCCCAAGTCCCGGTGGAAGTGGCCTCGTTCCTGCTCAACGAGAAGCGCACCGAAATCGCCAAGATCGAGATTCAGCAACGCATCAGCGTCTTGCTCGTGCCCAACAAAACCTTGGAGACGCCACACTACAAACTCGAGCGACTCAAGCACGACGACCCGCGTCTCGACCGCATCGAGGCGAGCTACAAAATGGCCGAGGAGTTCGAAGATCCCACCACGGTCACGCGTCGCTCGCAAGAGCCGACGAACAAGCAAACGCCGGTCATCAAAGGTGTTTTGCCCGACGCACCGGCCCCCGTGGTCGAGCCCAAGCCCGCCCCAGCCCCCAGTGGGAAGGCCGCTGCAGGCAAAGAGGCCAGCGCTGCGGCCCCGGCCAGCAAAGGCTTCTTTGGGTGGCTCAAATCTCTTTTGGGTGGCTCCGACGCACAACCCCCCAGCACAGAAGCCACGCCGGCGAAAAAACCTGGCGAGCGCAAAGACGAGCGCTCGGGCCGTGGTGGACGCGGCGGTCGTGGGCGCGGTGGCCGTGACGGCCGTGACGGCCGCGATGGGCGCGCCGAGCGCGGCGGCGAGGGCCGCCAAGAGGCGCGGGCTGAACGTGGCGAGAACGGTCAGCGCAACGAGCGCTCTGGCGAGCGTCGTGGCAGCCGCCAAGCGGCAACCGCGTTGCCCGAAAATGGTTCGACGGCCGTGACCGCGAACGCCGAGGCAACCCGTCCGGAATCCGAATCGGGTGAACGCCGTGGACGGGGTTCGGGCGAAGGCCGGCGCGAGCGTGGCGAAGGCCGTGGTGAACGCGGCGAGCGTCAAGAACGCGGTGAGCGCGGTGAACGCGGTGAGCGCGGTGAGCGCGCTGAGCGCGCTGAGCGTGGTGAGCGTGGTGAGCGTGGTGAGCGTCAAGAGCGCCCCAACCGCCATACCCGGGGTGAACGGCCCGCGTCCACAGAGGGCCTGCCCGCACTCGATGCCACCCCACAAAACGTCGACGGCATGGAAGCCGGTGCAGCAATGCCATCTGGTGCGCCGGAGAGCGCCGAGCGCCCTGAGGGCGAGCGTCGCGAACGTCGGGGACGTGATCGCTATGGACGCGATCGCCGTGAGCGCGGTTCGCGCGAGAGCGGCTCCGCCGATTTGTTCAGTCCAGCCGATTCAGGACCGATGGACGCCAGCACGCCAGCGCCTGCGGCGGTGAGTGCCCCTGCTTCCTCTGTCGCCCCAACCCCCCCCACTGCGGCACCGACTACGGGCCGCGCCGCCATGCCGCGCGTCGAGCCCTATGTGC
>VEQC01000297.1 GCA_018883455.1 Limnohabitans sp.
GCCTACACCTGGGTGCGTGTCGACCTGCCGGGCGCGCAACCCGTGCTGGTGCAAGTGGCGGAAACGCTGGAGAAGCGCTCGGTGCTGGCCGCCGAAATCATCAAAGGGGTGATGCTGCCGCAGTTCGTCATCTTGCCGCTGGCGGTGCTCTTGGTATGGCTCGCGCTCGCGCGGGGCATCAAACCTCTCAACGAGCTCGAAGAGCGCATTCGCTTGCGCCAACCCGACGACTTAAGCCCACTCGACGACCACGCCGTCCCCCTGGAGGTGACGCCTCTGGTGGCGTCGATCAACGACTTGCTCACCCGGCTCAAAGAATCCATCGCCACACAAAAGCGTTTTTTAGCCGATGCCGCGCACCAGCTCAAGACGCCTTTGGCGGGACTGCGCATGCAAGCCGATCTGGCCCAGCGCGGTGGCGCCAGCGCGGAGGAACTCAAACACTCACTCCAACTCATCGGGCGCGCCAGCATGCGCGCGACCCACACCGTCAACCAATTGCTCTCGCTCGCACGTGCGGAGACCGGCCACGCCAACGTGGTGCGCGCGCCCTGCGACCTCGTGCGCCTCGTGCAAGAGGTGTTGCAAGACTCCATTGACCGCGCGCTGGAAAAAAACATCGATCTGGGCTATGAGGGCGTGGAAGTGGGCAGCCCCGGCGTGAAGATTGATGGCAATGGCACCCTGCTCAAGGAGCTCATTCGCAACTTGGTCGACAACGCGATCAACTACACCCCCTCCACCCCGGAGTACCCCGGCGTGGTGACGGTGCGGGTGTTGGCCGATCGGTTTGGCAAGGTGGCGGTGCTGCAGGTGGAAGACTCCGGACCCGGCATTCCGGAAGCCGAGCGAGATCTGGTGTTTCAGCCCTTTTATCGGGCCCTGGGCACCGAGGCCGATGGCTCTGGACTGGGTTTACCCATCGTGCTGGAAATCGCGCAGCTGCATCAAGCGCGCGTGAGCCTGGAGGACGCCCAGCCGGGACGCCCCTTACCGGGGGCCCGTTTCACTGTGCGTTTTGCCAACGCCTTGACCTGAGGGAGACTCATCGTCTGACGCGCTCGGGCGTTGCGCGCGTGCCGCCGCGCACTCAGGCGCACGGGGTTTATCGCCTGACTCGCACGTCAGGCGCAAGGGCGTTTAAGCTGGGGAGACGTCGAGTTGCAGGCGCTCGCGCTCCATCACGCGGGCTACGGCGGGATGCGCCGCCACATGGTGTACGTGCGCCCAGAGGGTGGGGTGCGCCGCCGGCTTGATGGCCGCGAAGGTGCCCCAACGCGCCAACGTGAGTGCGTAGGCGTCGAGGGGGCCAAAGTGCGCGCCGCTGAGCCACTCGCCGGGCTTTTTCGCCACCAGCGCTTCGAGTTCGGCCAGAACGCCTTGGAAGGTCTCGATGGCACGCGCTTTCACTTTGGCTTGCCCGTCTTCATCACCAATGAACTTGCCGGGCATGAAAACATGCGTGAACGTCGGGTGGGCGGTGTTGTTCATCCAGGCGAGCGCCTCCAAGGCGTGCGCGCGCGCCACCCCTTTGGCGGGCAAAAAGCCGCACTGGGGGAACTTTTCATCGAGGTAGAGGCAGATGGCCAAGATTTGGGTAATCACCTCATCGCCATCGACGAGCACCGGCACTTGGCCGCGCGGGTTGATGGCGGTGTATTCGGGGCTCTTTTGCTCGCCCTTGTGCAGCTTGACGAGCATGGGCTCATAAGCCGCCCCGCTGGCTTCGAGCAAGGCATGGGGCACAAACGAGCAGGCGCCCGGGGAGTAGTACAGCTTGAGGCTCATGGCGGTCTCCTTGATAAGGTCAGTGGTCAGTGTCTGAGGACATTTTAGGGAGGGCGTGCATGGAGGCTGGTCGGCGTCAATAGAATCAATCTATCAATAGTTAATAGTCAATAGTTATCGCTGCGATTCAGACAATGAATTGGCCTTGGGAGCGGCGCGTCACGATAATTCTTATCAATGAGTTTTGCTCATTCGATAGTTTTTATCAACCTTTCAGGAGAATTTTCATGGCCCTCATCAACACCCCGATCAAGCCCTTCAAAGCCAACGCCTTCCACAACGGCAAGTTCACCACCGTCAGCGACCAGGACCTCAAGGGCAAGTGGTCGGTGGTCTTCTTCTATCCTGCCGATTTCACCTTCGTCTGCCCCACCGAACTCGGCGACCTGGCCGACCACTACGACACCTTCAAGGCCATGGGCGTGGAGATCTACGC
>VEQC01000089.1 GCA_018883455.1 Limnohabitans sp.
CCACTTGGGCATCCAGGTTCGCCACCGACTTGAAGAGCTCGGCGCTCAGGTGCTGGGTGCTGCCAATGTTGATGCTGCCGATATTGAGCTTGCCCGGATTGGCGCGCGCGTAGGACAAGACATCGGCGAGGGTTTGAAAGCGTGACTCGGCACTGGTGACGACCGCGATGTCAAAGGTGCCCAGCAGGGAGATGGGCGTGAAGTCCTTGACCGGATCGAAGGGCAATTGCTTGAACAAACCGGCGCTCACCGCATTGGCGTTGGACATGAGCAAGAGGGTGTGGCCGTCGGGCTCGGACTTGGCGACCAATTCCGCCGCCACGATGCCGCCCGCACCTGGGCGGTTTTCAATGACCACGGGCTGGCCCAGGTTCTCGCTCATTTTTTGCGCCACGGTGCGAGCGGTGAGGTCGGCCACGCCGCCGGCCCCAAAGGGCACCACAATGCGCAGGGCTTTGGTGGGAAAACTCTGCGCCCAGGCGGGAGCGGCGAGCAGTCCGCTGCACAAGACGGCCGTGATGAGGCTTCGGCGTTGCATGAAAAATCTCCTGTTGAGTGGGGGGAGGCAAGCCGGCGCAAAACGGGCGCTGGCATGGCATGAAGGCGCAAATTGTGCAGGAAACGCCCTCCCCAAGCGAAGCGTGGGGGTTATGGCTTGCCGGCCATTTTGCGAAACTGGGCCAAGAAGGCCTCTTGCGCGGGGTGCGACTGTGCCCCAGGCGCAATCCAAGCCACGATTTGCCGCGTGACGACGGGCTCGACCAGGGCAATGGCGGCGACGCCGGCGGAGATGCCCAGGTGCGCTTGTGCCCTTGAAATGGCGTAAGACGGTAATGGGGCAATGCCCTCGCCCTCGGCGACCAAGGCCAGCGCGGTGGCCACGTGGGTGACTTCCTGCGCGATGTGCGCGCGGCGACTCCATTTGGCCAAGGTGTCGTCCACCAGCGTGCGCAAACCGCTGTCGCGCTGCAGCAAAACCAAGGGCTCGTCGAGTAACTCCTGCCAAGAGACCTGGGCGCGGCGGGCCAAGGGGTGATCGGGCGCGCACACGAGCATGAGGGGATCCGCGTAGAGGGGAATGGCTTTGAGATCCGCCGCGTCTCGGGTGGCGGTGCCAATGGCCAGGTCCACATGGCCTTCACGCACGCGCGTGGGCAAATCCGGCACGGGTACATCGTGCAACTGGATGCGCATGGAGGGCGACTCGGCGCGCAAGCTCGCGATGACGCGGGGGAGCAAGCCACTGGCGAGCAAGGGAGAGCTGGCCACGCGCAGCGGTGGGGTTTCGTTGGGGTGGTGCACGGCGAGCGCTTGCAAGCCGGACTCCAGCACGCCAAAGACTTGTTCCGCACTGGGGAGAAAATCCCGCCCAGCGGCGGTCAAGATGAGTTTACGGGTGGTGCGCTCAAACAGGCGCAGGCCGAGTTCTTCCTCTAAACCGCGCACCAGCATGGACAAGGCCGAGGGGGTGAGGTGAAGTTGGGCGGCAGCGCGGGTCATGCTTTGGGCATGGGCCACAGCCACAAAGGCCCGCAGCTGGCGCAAGCTCAGATGGGCGGCCGATAAATGACGCGTCATGGTGGGGAGTTTACCGGGGGCGATTGCAAAGGGGAACTGAAGGGTTCTTCAATTTATTTTGCGCCCCATTTGCCCCCGCCCGCCGGACAATTTGGGCATGACTGCGCGCCACCTCGCTTCACCCCACGCCCCGCGACGGGAGGACGAGGCTTTGCTGCGTGGGGCGGGCTGTTTTGGCGCCGATGTGCCCTTGGCCGGCGCCTGGCACGGGGTGTTTGTGCGCAGCCCCTATGCCCATGCGCGCCTACAAGGCCTGCACACAGCGGCCGCGGCAGCCTACCCCGGTGTGGTGGCGGTGCTGAGTGCAGAAGAGCTCGGCACACACGTGATGCCCGAGCCCAACCCCTTGCTGCCCTTGGCAGAAGCCCAAAACTTCGCGCTGATCCCGCACGACACGGTGCACTACGCCGGACAGCCCGTGGCCTTGGTGATCGCACGCACGGCCGCGCTTGCCACTGCCGCCGCGCGCGAGGTGGTGCTGGATGCGATCGCCTGCCCCGTGCAAACCGACCGGGCCTGCGATGCCCCGGCCTGGGTGGAGACGGCGCACCGCCAAGGTCAATTACCCCAAACCGCGGCCACCGCGCAAACGCAACTCTCGCTCGCACGGGTTTCAGCCTCACCACTGGAGCCACGCCACGCCAGCGTGCATTGGCAGGGGGAGCCCGCGCAAGTCACGGTGTGGCTGGGCACCCAAGCCCCCTCGCGCGCGCAGGCCGATGTGGCCAAGGTCTTGGGTCTCCCGCGGGCGGCGGTGCGCTTGATCACGCCCGATGTGGGTGGGGCGTTTGGAGCTCGGGCTTCGATCAGTCCGGAGGAACTGTGGCTTGCGCTGGCCGCACAGCATTTGGCGCGAACCCATGGCGAGGTGAAGTTGCGCTGGGTGTCAGACCGTTCGGCCGATTTGCTCGCTGGCATGCAGGGCCGCGGCAGCGATTTAACGGGTCGCCTGTGGCTGGCGGAGAACGGGCAGATGCAGGGCTTGGCGGCGGAGATGCACTTTGGCTTGGGCGCCTGGCTGCCGTTTTCCGGCGTGGTGCCCCTGCGCAATGCGGCGCGAATTCTGCCGGGGCCGTATGCCTTAGGCGATTACACGGTCAGCGGTCAGGGCTCGCGCAGCCACACGGCGCCAGTGAACATTTACCGTGGCGCGGGGCGGCCGGAAGCGGCTTTGCTCTTGGAGAGCTTGGTGGACAAAGCAGCGCGCACGCGTGGGCTCGACCCGGTGGCCGTGCGGGCGCAAAACCTCATTCGCCCCGAAGCCATGCCCTACACCCATCCCCACGGCGAGACCTTGGACAGTGGCGATTACCCGGCCCTGTTGCAGCGCGCCTGCGAAAAATGGCATTACCCCCAGCAGCGTCAGGATCAGGCGCGCCGTCGCGCAGCAGGCGAATGCGTGGGTATTGGGGTGGCGATGTATGTGGAGCCTTGTGGCCAAGGCTGGGAGTCGGCGCGGGTGCGCTGGCACGCCAATGGCGAAGTGGATGTCTACAGTGGCACCCCCGCGCAAGGCCAAGGACACGCCACCACCTTCGCGGACTTGGCCGCCGAGGCTTTGGGCTGCGCCCCTGAGAACGTGCGCGTGCACATGGGAGACACGGCGCACTGCCCCGAGGGCATTGGTGCCCTGGCCAGCCGAAGCACCGCCATTGGCGGGAGCGCGATTGCCAAAGCGTGCGCGCAATTGCGCGAGCGCCTTGCGCAGGGCGAGCCCTTGCCGCTGGAGGTGGAGACGCGTTATGAGGCGGCAGAGGCTTGGAGCGCGGGCTGCGTGTGCGTGCGCCTGTCCATCGATCCCGAAACGGGGATTGCGCGCATCGAGGAATTGGTGTGGGTGGACGATGCAGGCCGTCAACTCCAGCCCCAACTGGTGCACGGCCAATTGGTGGGCGGTGCGGCGCAAGGCATTGGCCAGGCGCTCTATGAACGACTGGTTTACGACGCGCAAGGCCAACTGCTCACGGGCTCCTTCATGGATTACGCCCTGCCCCGGGCCGACCAAATGCCGCCCATCACGCTCGAATCTCTGCAAACCCCGAGCCCGCTCAACCGGCTTGGCGCCAAAGGGGTGGGTGAGGCGGGCTGCATTGGCGTGCCCGCGGCCATCTTGTGCGCAGCGCACGATGCGCTCTCGCCCTGGGGTGAATTTGATCTCTCGCTTCCGCTCACGCCCGAACAGCTCTGGCGCGTGATTTCCCGCTTCCACGACTCTGCACAGAAAGCCTAACGATGACCTACAAAAAACACGAAGCCAAAGAATACGCCCGCGAACACATGGTGGGGGTTTGGGCGGCCAACCTCACCCCGTTTGACGAGGCCTTGCGCTTGGATGAGCAGGCCTATCGGGCCAACCTCAAGCACTGGATTGAGACCCTCCAGCTCGGGGGGCTGTTCATTGCGGGCAAACAGGCGGAGTATTTCTCCATGAGCGTGCCCGAGCGCAAACAGTTGATGACCCTGGCGGTGGAGGCCGCGGCCGAAGCGGGTAACCGGGGCGGCATCGGTCGTTGCGGCATTGTGACGTCTTGCTCCGATACCAATCTTGATGTGGTGCTGGACCTGGCGCAGCACTCCAAGGACATTGGCGCTGACTATGTGATCGTGCACAGCCCGGTCTTGCATTTTGGCGCCGACACCGACGAGACCATTTACGAGTACTACCGCTACTTGGCTGAAAAAATCGACCTGGGTCTGGCCATGTGGAACCACCCCGACTGCGGCTATGTCATGAGCCCGGAACTGTGCGCCCGCATTGCGGCATTGCCCAATGTGGTGGCGATCAAGTACAGCACCGATCGGGCCAAATATGCCCGATTGACCGAGCTGGTGGGTGATCAAATTCATGTGAGCAACCCCGACGAGCACGACTGGCTGGAGAACATCATTGAGCTGGGCTGGAAACTCTATTTGTGCTCCACGCCCCCATTCCTCTTGCAAACCGCGAGCGACCAGCGCATGAACGAATACACCCGCCTGGCCTTTGCGGGCGAGTACGAGAAGGCGCGCGCGGTGCGCGATAGCTTGGAGCCCGTACGCGCCGCCATCAAGGCCAGTAAACCCAAGGGCAAGCCGCAAGCCCACGCCAAATACTGGCAGAGCTTGATTGGCCAGCATGGTGGGCCGGTGCGTCGGCCTTTGCTCGCGCTCACCGAGGCCGAGCAAGCCGCCACGCGGGCGGCCTTTGCCCAGTGTGGACTCCAAACACCATGAACCCCACCCTGCCCTTGCACTTGCAGGTCAATGGCCAGGCGGTGGCTTGCGAGGCCGACGCCTCGCGCAGCCTGCTCGAGATGTTGCGCGAGGATTTGGGCTTGACGGGCACGCACCAGGGTTGCGACACCGCGCAATGCGGGGCTTGCACGGTGCTGGTCAACCAACGGCCGGTGAAGTCGTGCAACCGGCTCGCGCTGCAATGCGCGGGACAGGCCGTGCAGACCATTGAAGGCGTCGCCCCCGCCGATGGGCCTTTGCATCCGGTGCAAGAGGCCTTGCGCGCGCACCACGGTTTGCAGTGCGGGTTTTGCACGCCAGGGCTGGTGATGCGCTTGATCGCCTTGCTCGACGAGGGCGCAGCCCCCGACGAAGCCGCGGTGCGGGAGGCCCTCTCGGGCAACCTCTGCCGCTGCACGGGTTACGAGGGCATTGTGCAAGCGGCGCTCTCGCTCTTGCAGCCCTTGGCACGGGACCCCGCATGAGCGCACTGGCCTACACGCGTGCACGCGACCTGCCCGAAGTGGTGGCGCTCTTGCGCGCCAACCCTGAGGCGCGCGTGCTCGCGGGCGGGCAAAGCTTGTTGCCCATGGTGCGCTTGGGTTTGACTGAAGTCACGCAATTGATTGATGTGCAAGACGTGGCGGAACTCCATGGCTTGCGCCTGGCGAAGGACCATCTGGTGATGGGGGCGCTGTGCACCCACGCGCAAATCGCCCGCTCGGCTTTGGTGCAAGAGCACCTGCCCTGGGTGGCGCAGGCCGCCGCGCGCATTGCCGACGCGCAGGTGCGCGAAGTGGGCACCCTCGGCGGCTCACTCGCCAACCACGATCCCAACGCCTGTTGGCCCGCGCTGGCCTTGGCCGCCCAGGCGCGGCTGGAGACCTCGCAAGGCTGGGTGGATGCGGATGATTTTTTTCAAGGGCCCTTTACCACGGCCTTGGGGCAGTCGGGGGTGTTGGTGGCAGTGCACTGGCCGCTGGGTCGCCTGGGCGCCTACGCCAAATTTGAACAAGTCGCGTCGCGCTTTGCACAACCGGGCTTGGCCATGGGGGTGGATCCACGCACGGGCAGCTGGCGGGTGGCCGTCACGGGTTTGGGCTATGGGGCCCAACGCTGGGCCGAGGCCGAGGCCGCGCTGCGCCAACCCGCGGGCGATTGGGCGCATTTGAAGCCCCCGCTTGACTTGGCGGTGGGCGACGTGCACACGAGTGCTGAGTACCGGGCGCATTTGGCGCGAGTCCTCTGCCGGCGCTTGGCGGCCAACTTGAAGGCACATTTGCCAGACAATGGCCTTGCAGACCCCAACCCCGCGAGGCACAGCACCCCAGCCCCGCCAGTGCCGGCAGCGGCCAAGAACACCCCCACGCCAAGCGACAGCCCTTGGTGGAAAAGACTGTTTGATCGATAAGGAGCTCCGATGACCACGCCCTCTGTGTACCACTACAGCCCTCCGCTGAATTTCCAAAACTGGTTGCACGACCATCAGCATCGGCTGCAGCCGCCCGTGGGGAACCAACAAATCTGGCCTCAGTCGGACCTGATTTGCACGGTGGTGGGCGGCCCCAACCAGCGCACCGACTTCCACGACGACCCCTACGAGGAGTATTTCCACCAGTTCAAAGGCAATGCGTCGCTCTTGATTGCCGACCGCGGGAAATTCGAGCGGGTGAACCTGCGCGAGGGCGATGTGTTTTTGCTGCCCGCGCATGTCCGCCACTCGCCCCAACGGCCCGAGCCTGGGAGCCTGTGCACGGTGATTGAACGCGCGCGCCCTGCGGGTGTGGTGGATGCCTTTGAGTGGTACTGCGCCGAGTGCGGCGGGCTGGTGGTGCGCCGTGAGGTGCAGTTGCTGAGCATTGTCGAAGACTTGCCCAAAGCCTACGCCGCGTTTTATGACTCCTCGGATGCGGATCGCACCTGCGCGCACTGTGGGGCGGTCCATCCGGGACGCGATTGGCAGACCTGGCACCGCCGTTGTGCGGCGCAATTTCCACAAACGGCCGAGAACTGAAGGGGCTTAGACTCGCCCTGAGGCCAGACTTGCTTAGAATTTGACCAACATGCTTTCTACACTGGAGACTTCCATGCGCGTGACCCACCGCTCCCCCCTCGCCCTCGCCTGCCTGCTCTCGCTGGCCTCGTTTGGCGCATTCGCCCAAGGCCAGCCCTTGAAAATTGGCTTCATCGGCACACTCTCGGGGCCTGCGGGCGCTTTGGGCCAGGACCAATACGATGCCTTCATGTTGGGCTTGGAGCACCTCGGCGGCAAGCTGGGCAATCAAACGGTTCAAGTGCTCAAGGAAGACGACCAGCTCAAGCCCGACTTGGGCGTCGAACTGGCCAAGAAGCTCATTGAAAAGGAAAAGGTCAACATCATCACGGGCGTGACCTTCTCCAACGTGATGATGGCCATTCACAAACCCATTACCGAGGCTGGCGTGTTCCTCATTGGCTCCAACGCCGGGCCCACGCCCATCACGGGCAAGGGCTGCCACCCCATGTATTTCTCGACCTCGTGGAATAACGACTCCTTGCACGAATCGATGGGGGCCTACGCTCGCCAGCAGGGCTATAAGCGCGTTTACATGATGGCGCCGAACTATCAAGCGGGCAAAGACGCGATTGCCGGCTTCAAGGGTCAGTACAAAGGCCAGCCGATTGACGAGGTGTACACCCAGATCAACCAGCCCGACTACTCCGCCGAAATCGCCCAGCTGCAAGCGGCCAACCCTGACGCGGTGTATGTGTTCTACCCTGGCGGCATGGGCGTGAATTTCGTCAAGCAATACCAGCAAGCGGGCTTGCTGGGCAAGATTCCCCTCTTGTCGGCTTCCACCGTGGATGGCACCACGCTGCCCGCGCTCAAAGACATTGCGTTGGGCGTGATCACGGGCTCCCCCTATAGCCCGGATTTGGACAACCCACAGAACAAGAAGTTCGTGGCGGACTTCACCAAGAAGTACAACCGCGTGCCCTCCCTCTACGCCGCGCAGAGCTATGACGCGGCCATGCTGCTCAACTCCGCGCTGCTCAAAACCGGTGGCAAGGTCGAGCGCGAGCCCTTGCGCGCGGCGCTCAAGCAGGCCGACTTCAAATCGGTGGCGGGGCCTTTCCGCTACAACACCAACCAGTTCCCCATCCGCAACTTCTACCGTGTGGATGTGGCGCGCGATGCGAGCGGCCAAGCCGCTTTCGTGACCCGCACCACCGTGCTGCGTGACCATCCGGATCCGCACGCCGGTGAATGCGCGATGAAGTGATCGTGCCCTTGCGCGATGGCCTGCGTCCGGGAGGCTTGCCTCCCGGAAGGTGTGGCCTCTTGCCGTTGATGCCGTCATGACGCTTTCGCTTTTTTTCATTCAGTTGCTCAACGGTTTGCAGTTGGGGGTATTGCTGTTCATGCTTTCGGCCGGTTTGACGCTGGTCTTTGGCATCATGAACTTCGTCAACCTCGCGCATGGCTGCCTCTACATGATGGGGGCTTACTTCGCCGCCACGGCTTTTGCGGCGTCGGGTTCGTTCTTGGTGGCGGCGCTCGCGGCGGTGGTGGGTGGCGGCGCCTTGGGTTGGATCGTGGAGCGGGTGATGGCCCAGCGCCTGTACCAGCGCGACCACCTCGATCAGGTGCTCGCCACTTTTGGGCTGATTCTGTTTTTCAATGAACTCGCCCGCTGGGTGTGGGGGGCCTCCCCCTACTACATGAACATTCCCGAGGCCTTGTCGGGGGCGGTCAAGGTGCTGGGGGTGTCCTACCCGCTGTATCGCTTCGCCATCATTGCGGTGGGGTTGCTCAGCGCCTTGGCGTGTTGGCTGCTGATTCGCCACACCCGGGTGGGTATGCTCATTCGCGCGGGCTCGGTGAACCCGGACATGGTCTCGGCGCTGGGCGTGAACATCCAACGCCTCAACGCCCTGGTGTTCTCGCTCGGTGGGGTGCTCGCCGGTGTGGCCGGTTTGATGAGTGGCCCCATTCTCTCGGTCCAGCCTGGCATGGGCGAGCCGGTGTTGATTCTGGTGATGATCGTGATTGTGATTGGGGGCATTGGCTCGGTGCACGGGGCGTTTTATGCCGCGCTCATCGTGGGCTTGATCGACACGGCCGGTCGCGCCTTTTTGCCCCTGTTGCTGCGCGAGTTCATTGATCGCAGCGCGGCGCAGGCGGCGGGGCCCGCCATTGCCTCGCTGCTGACTTGCGTGTTCATGGCGGCGGTATTAGCCCTGCGCCCGCAAGGCCTGTTTCCGGTGCGCAACGCATGAACGCCGCGACCCCCTCTCTTTGGCGAGGCCTCTTCCTCGTGCTGTTGGCCGCTTTGGCGCTGGCCCCGCTATACGCGCAGTGGGCGAGCGAGCCTTTCATCGTGACGTTTCTCACCCGAGCCCTGGTGTTCTCGCTCGCGGCGCTGAGCCTGAACCTGATTCTGGGCTTTGCGGGCTTGGTGAGCTTTGGCCATGCGCTTTACTTGGGGCTGGGCGCCTATGGGGTGGGTTTGTTGGCGCACCACGGGGTGGACAACGGCTGGATTCAATTGCTGGTGACGATCCTCGCCTGCGCACTGGTGGGGTTTGTGACGGGCTGGGTCTCGCTGCGCACGAGCGGCATTTCGTTCATCATGATCACGCTGGCGTTTGCCCAGATGTTCTATTACCTCTTTGTGAGCCTCAAAGCCTATGGGGGTGACGACGGTTTGTCGATCGCCTCGCGCAGTGACTTTGGGCTCTTGAGTTTGGGGCACGCGGCGACGTTGTATTACGTGGCCCTGGCCTGCGTGGTGGGGGTATTGATCTGGACGTCGCGCATGGTGCGCGCGCCCTACGGCATGGTGCTGCAG
>VEQC01000298.1 GCA_018883455.1 Limnohabitans sp.
GGGTTTGGGCGTGCCTGCCAACGGCTTGCTCTACCCGCCTGCGAGCATTGCCGACATTCCCTTTGTCACCCGCCCGCGTGAAGAAGGCGGTGTGTTGGAGCGCAAGGGCATGGTGGAAGTCATCTCCAGCTTAGAGACGGATGGACGCGTCATTCCCTACGACATCCGCATGGGCGTGTGGGTCACCGTTGAGGGCGAGACCGAATACATCCGCAATTGTTTTGAGGAATACAACGCCCACACCGACCCCAGCGGGCGTTACTTCACCCTCTACAAGCGCTGGCACCTGATTGGCCTGGAGGTGGGGCAAAGCGTGGCGAGCGTCGCCTTGCGCCGCGAGCCCACGGGCGTGGCGCGCGATTGGGTGGCTGACGTGGTGGCCACCGCCAAGCGTGATTTGCGCCCCGGGGAGATGCTCGACGGCGAAGGTGGCTATACCGTCTGGGGCAAGTTGTTGCCCGCAGCCACCTCGCGCCGCATGGGGGGCTTGCCCTTGGGGTTGGCACATCAGGTGAAGTTGCTGCGCCCCGTGGCGGCGGGCCAATGCCTCACCTGGGACGATGTGGCCATGGACACCACGGCGGCGGCCTATCGCCTGCGCCGTGAGATGGAAAGCCTTTAAACGCCGCGGGCGCGGTCTTGCGCAAACTGGCGTCGGAAGGCGTCAAAGCGCCCCGCTTCTAGGGCGTCGCGCACTTCCTGCATGAGGGCGAGGTAGTAGTGCAGGTTGTGGATGGTGGTGAGCATGGGCCCGAGCATTTCGCCGCAGCGGTCAAGGTGGTGCAAGTAGGCGCGGCTAAAGCCGCCACTGGTTTGCCCATCG
The DNA here is from genome assembly GCA_018883455.1 of Limnohabitans sp. GTDB lineage: Bacteria > Pseudomonadota > Gammaproteobacteria > Burkholderiales > Burkholderiaceae_C > Limnohabitans. Next base: position 824 of record VEQC01000298.1, read on the forward strand.
GCGCGGGTGTGACCGGCACAGGTGTAGCAGGTGCAGGTGGGGTCGAGCGGTCCGGGGTCGGCTTTGTGACGCGCGTTGCGGATTTTCAAATCGCCATAGCGGGTAAAGATGGTGCCATTGCGTGCGTTGCGCGTGGGCATGACGCAGTCAAACATATCGACGCCCTCGGCCACGCCTTGCACCAAATCCTCTGGCGTGCCCACACCCATGAGGTAGCGCGGTTTCTCGGCGGGCAAACGGTGCGGGGTGTGCGCCATGATGCGCAGCATCTCGTCCTTGGGCTCGCCCACGCTCACCCCCCCCACGGCATAGCCGGGGAAATTCATCTCCACCAAAGCCTCGAGCGATTCCTGGCGCAAGTGCTCGAACATCCCGCCTTGCACGATGCCAAACAAGGCATTGGGGTTAGCCAAGCGCTCGAAGGCGTCGCGCGAGCGCACGGCCCAGCGTCGGCTCATCTCCATGCTGGCGCGCGCCTGGGCTTCAGTCGTGCGCTGGCCCTTGGTTTCGTAGGGCGTGCATTCGTCGAGCTGCATGACGATGTCGCTGTTGAGCACAGTTTGGATTTCGATGCTCACTTCGGGCGACATGAACAGTTTGTCGCCGTTGACGGGTGAGGCAAAGTGCACCCCCTCTTCGGTGATCTTGCGCATATCGCCCAAGGACCAGACCTGAAACCCACCGCTGTCGGTGAGGATGGGCCGTGACCAACGCTCAAAGGCGTGCAGGCCGCCGAATTGGCGCATCACGTCAAGCCCAGGGCGCATCCAGAGGTGAAAGGTGTTGCCCAAAATGATTTGGGCGCCCATCTCCTCCAAGCTGCGCGGCATCACGCCCTTGACCGTGCCGTAGGTGCCCACGGGCATGAAGATGGGGGTCTGGATCACCCCATGGTTGAGCGTCAAGCGCCCGCGTCGGGCGTGGCTTTGTGGGTCGGTGGCGAGCAGTTCAAATTGCAGCATCGTCGCTCCTTTGCAGCAACATGGCGTCGCCGTAGCTGAAGAATCGGTAGTGGTGGTCGATCGCGTGTTGGTAGAGCGCCATGATGGCATCGCGACCGCACAAGGCGCTCACGAGCATCATCAAGGTGCTCTTGGGCAAGTGAAAGTTGGTGATCAATGCGTCGATCACTTGGAAGCGAAAGCCTGGCGTGATAAAGATATCCGTGTCGCCACTGGCTTGGCCGGTTTGGGCCCAGGATTCCAAGGTGCGCACGGTGGTGGTGCCCACCGCCACCACCCGTCCGCCCCGCGCGCGGCAAGCGGCGATGGCGTCTTGCGTTTCGGTCGGGACTTGGTACCACTCCTGGTGCATGGTGTGGGCCGACAAATCTTCCTGCTTGACCGGCTGAAAGGTGCCGGCACCCACATGCAAGGT
>VEQC01000090.1 GCA_018883455.1 Limnohabitans sp.
CAGCTCTTGCAGCTGCGCAAGCATTTGGAGCAATACTGCGCGCGTTTGAGGCCCCACGGCCACAAGTTCGGCCGGGTTGCCGGCGGCATAGGCCAGCTGCTCAGGGCGCACATAACCAGGCCATTGGCTGTTCGCCCCCAGTACATGGAAAGTGATGACGGAGGGTGTGCCCGGTTGTGGGCTGGCCAAGGTATATCCACTGTGCAGGGCGCGCACTTGTGCGGGCAAATCCAGCGGCCCGCCGGCGAGTGCGGCAGAGGATAAACCAGCATTGCTCATGCCACTCAAACCCAACGCACCGCCGACGAGGCCCACATCGGCGGCTGACCACGACTTTGTCACCGCAGGCCACAGTGTTTGGCTCACCAAAGCGGTGGCGCCTCCCGTGGCCAATGGCTCCTCGCGGTCAGTGGTAACGCCAGGCGGTATTTCTGGGGGGCTTGGCTCCCGCAACACTTCGGCTGGGCTCGGCAGCGGCACGACCGGTGTGGCGAGGGCGAGCTCCGATTCCGTGGGCAGATGCCAGGCCTCGGATTTTTCTGCCGGGGTGGCAGTTTGCGAGGAAGGCGTGGTTTTGGCAACGCTCTTCGGGCGGCGGGGTGGGCGTGCGGGGGTAATCGTCATAAATTCGAATGGAAAATATCAATATTAAATATTTAATACTCTTTAAAATGCGAATTAATGAATATATTTGAGGCATAAATGCCCTATTTTCGATGTTCAGCACTTCTGACTCAGCCGCAGGGATGATCGGCCTCACCCGTACGGACCCCGCGCGGCTGGCGCTACAGTGGGCACTGACAGACTCTCAAAAAGGATTGGCCATGCCTACGGCATTCATCACAGGCGCGACCTCGGGCATTGGACGCGTTACCGCACTCACACTGGCCCAGCAGGGCTGGCAAATCGTGGCGGGCGGTAGACCGAGCGCGGCGAGCGAGGCTTTATTAACGGAAATTAATTCCATTAACGGCGGCGCGGCTTGGCTGGATCTGGATTTATCTGACCTGCGCAGCGTGGAGGCGGCCGCCGCCGCTTACCGCGCGCAGGGCTGGTCGCTCGATGCGCTGATCTTGAACGCTGGGGTGGGCGGCTATCGGGGCGTGACCGCGCAGGGCTTTGAGTGGGCGTTTGGCGTGAATCACCTCGCTCATTTTTGGCTGACGATGGAATTGATGTCGGTGATCAAAGCGCAGCCCGCAGCCCGGGTGGTGACGGTGGCGAGCCGGGCGCACCGCATGGCACCCCTCGGAATGGATTACACGCGGGTGCTGGGCCCCACGCGCTCACGCACAGGGGCTTATGAGTACGCCATGTCGAAGCTGGCGAATATTCTTTTCAACCAAGCCTTGGCACGACGTTTGGCTGGAAGCCCCGCGGTTTGCTTTGCCTTGCATCCGGGGGTGATCGCCAGTGGGTTCTGGCGCCATGCGCCGGGATGGTTCCAGGGGATGCTCGGGTGGCTGCCGCTGAAGACGTCTGAAGAAGGTGCACGCACGACCCTCCACTGCGTGCTGCAAGCAAAGCCTGCCGAATCGGGGTACTATTTTTCGGACTGCCGAGTGACCCAACCGCTGCCCGTGGCGCGCAGCGTCGAGGCCGCCGAAACCCTCTGGGCCAAGAGCCTGGAATTCTGCAAGGGAGAATAAACATGACGCACGCCTTCGATGCGGCCATCGAGCTCAGCCCCATAGGACCGCACCGCTTCGCGGGAAAAACCCATGCGGGCTATGCCAACATGGTGGGGCCTTTTGGCGGCATCACCGCGGCGGTCATGTTGCGCGGGGTGTTGTGTCACCCCGAGCGCTTGGGCGATCCCATTTCGCTCACGGTCAACTTTGCGGGACCACTGACCGAAGGTGCGTTTGAACTGCAAGCCCAACCGGTGCGCACCAACCGATCCACCCAGCATTGGGTGCTCACCCTCACGCAGGAGGGCCAAGTGGCTTGCACGGCCACCGCCGTGAGCGCCGTGCGGCGCGAGACGTGGTCCATGCCTGAGGCGGCGCCCCCTGCACACAGACCGGCGCCTGAGACTCTGGCTCCGTTGCCCTTGGCAGGCTACCCGGCTTGGGTTGCGCGCTATGACATGCGGTTTGTCGAGGGCATGGTGACGTGGCCTCCGAATGGCGAATTGCAGTCGAACTCGCAAAGCGTGCTCTGGATTCGCGATACACCCGCACGGGCGATCGACTTTGCCTCACTGACCGCCATTTGCGACAGTTTTCTGCCGCGCATCTTTGTGCGACGGCGTCAGTTTGTGCCCATCGGCACGGTATCTTTCACCTGCTACTTCCATGCGGATGCCACACAGCTCGCCGCGCAAGGTGAGGACTATGTGCTGGCTAGCGCGCGCGCGCTGAACTTCAGCAATGGGTACTTTGACCAGACCGGCGAGATTTGGAGTCGTGCAGGCACCTTGCTCGCGAGCACACACCAAGTGGTCTACTACCGGGAATGACCGCCCCCATTACTTTTCGCGAGGCGCTGGCCTTTTGGTTCAAGCTTGGCTGCATCAGTTTTGGAGGACCTGCGGGGCAAATTGCCCTGATGCACCAGGAGTTGGTGGAGCGGCGGCGCTGGATCAGTGAGGGCCGCTTTGTGCAAGCGCTCAACTACTGCATGGTGTTGCCCGGCCCAGAAGCCCAGCAACTGGCCACCTACTTGGGCTGGCTGATGCACCGCACTTGGGGCGGTATTGCTGCTGGGGCGTTGTTTGTCCTGCCCTCGTTGTTGCTCATTCTGGGCTTGGGCTGGATTTACATGGCCTATGGTCACCTCGCGTGGGTGGCGGGCGTGCTCGCGGGCATCAAGCCTGCGGTGGTCGCGCTGGTGGCACAGGCGGCGTATCGCTTAGGGCAACGCACGCTACGCCATGCATGGCACTGGAGCTTGGCCACGGGCGCGTTCGTGGCCTTGGCCGGGTTTGACGTGGCGTTCCCCTGGGTGATTGCTACAGCGGCCCTGGTGGGTATTGGGCTGAACCGGTGGCAGCCCGGGGCCTGGGCCCGCGCCTCGCATGGCGCAGGCCAAACCGACACAAGCCACCCGCCAGCCCTGATCGACGACCATACCCCAGCACCGGCGCATGCGCACTTTTCTTGGCGCCGCTTAGGCATCGTGTTGTGCTGCGGTCTCACCTTGGCCCTGTTGCCGTGGGCCGCGCTTGTGGCCGGGTGGGGGCGCGAGCATGCCCTACCCCAGATGGCCCAGTTCTTCACGCAAGCCGCATTGTTGACCTTTGGCGGCGCCTATGCGGTGTTGCCCTATGTGGTGCAAGGCGCGGTGGAAACCCACGGCTGGGTGAGCGCCGCGCAAATGATGGATGGCTTGGCGCTGGGCGAGAGCACGCCGGGGCCGCTGATCATGGTGGTTGCCTTTGTGGGCTACGTGGGCGGCTACGCCCAAGCGTGGTTCGGTCCCGATACGCCTGGCATGGCCGGTGTGGTGGCGGCCTGCGTGGTGACTTGGTTCACTTTTCTTCCCTCGTTTGTGTTCATTCTGGCGGGTGGTCCCTTGGTGGAGCAAACCCACCGCAGCCCGCAATGGCAGGCTCCGTTGGGCGCCATCTCCGCCGCAGTGGTAGGGGTGATTGCGCAACTGGCGCTCTTCTTCGCAGGTCACACGTTGTGGCCCAACGGTTGGTCCGGGGGTATGGATGCGTTCGCCCTGCTCCTCACCCTAGGGGCCGCCTGGGCCTTATTGCGCGCACGTCTGGCGGTGGGCTGGGTGCTGGTGGGGTGTGGCTTGTTGGGGGTGGCTCGCAGCTGGGTGTGAGCGATGCGATGGCCGCAGGCGTTTCATCCACGGCGGGATACGCCGCCACCACCAACACCGTTTGAGCCATGGCTTGGCCCGCCCCAATGAGGCCTGCGCTGAGGAGAAAAGTGAGGCGACGCATGACCGAATGTATATTTGAAAGCGCTTTCAGTTTAAGCGTTGGGAAACAGATCGGCGCGGCATTAGTCCGTGTGCGCCAGCTCCCCTACCCGCACCAAGGCCTCACGCACTTCATGCGTCCAGGCTTGCGAAAAACTCAAGCGCAGGCAGTGGCGGAAACGGTCGGTGGCGCTAAAGAGTTGTCCGGGTCCAAACACAATGCCTTCGGTGCGGCAGCGTTCAAACAAATCTTGACTGTTGATTCCTTCGGGTAATTCGACCCACAAGGTGTAACCGGTGGGCGGTGCACTCACGCGGGTCCCTTTCGGAAAATGCTGCCCGACCAAGCGCCGGGCGTGCGCGAGTAGCAGGCGCAAAGTCTCGCTCAAGCGACGCAAACGCGATTCATACCCGACTTGGGTGAGTAAATCGGCGAGCGCAAGCTCCACCACCTGCGGGGTCGTAATACCGTGCACGTGTTTGAGGTGAACGATGCGGTCATGCCAGCGTCCCCCTTGCACCCATCCCAAACGAATGCCAGGAGTAACGGTCTTGGAGTACGAGCCGCAAGCAAGCACCCAGCCCTCCTGATCGAAAGATTTCGCGGCTTTACGGCGCTCGTCACTGGCAAGTAAATCGTTGAAGACCAAATCTTCGATAAGGGGAATCCGCCGCTGGGCGAGCATGCGCACCAGCTGCTGCTTGGCGGCGTGGGGCATGACGGCTCCCAAGGGATTGGAGAGCGTGGGAACGGCCAGCACCGCCTTCACCGGCTGGGTGTCCAGTGCGAGCTGGAGGGCGGGCAGGGACAGACCGTGGCGCGGATGGGTGGGAATTTCGAGGGCTCGCAAGCCCAGGGTCTCGATCAGATCCAAAAAACCAAAGTAAGTGGGGGACTCCAGCGCGACCACGTCTCCCGGTTGAGTGACCGCTTGCAGGCAAAGGCTGAAGGACTGACTGCAACTGTTTGTGATAACCAGTTGGTTAGCAATGAAGTGACAGCCCAGATGCAGACTGCGTTGGGCGATGGCTTGGCGCAGAGCCAAAACACCCAGTTCGTCGGTGTTGTACTCCACCAAACTGAAGCGGTTTTGGCGTGTGGCCCGACTCAGCGCCGTGCGAACGCGCGATTCGTCAAACAGTTTGGCGTCCTTTGGACAGGTACCGCCAAAGCTGATTTGGTGCGGGTTGTCCGCTGACAGCGCCAAAGCGTCGTTTCGACTGGGACGGCGTACCTTGAAGCTTTGCAGTGGGGGTTGGCTGGTCTCTGGCAGCGCAAGGGGACGCAGGCGAGGTGCCACAAAATAGCCTGACTTCGGTTTGGCGGTGACGAGGTGTCGCTCCTCCAGCCAACGCAAGGCTTGCACAGCCGTCGATAGCGAGACCCCGTGTAATTGCGCCAATTCACGCACCGAAGGAAGCCGTTGACCACTGCGGAAGGCTTTGCCTTCGATGAGTTGTGCCAAACCTTGCCCGATTTGGACATACCGCGGCGATGAGGTGGATGCTGACGCAGATTCTTGGGGCATGTCCTTGGAATTGTGCCGAAGAATCAGGACCGCTGGACTCGTGCAGCCATACAGATAGCGGTCGTTTCGTGCATACATATCGACGTGTTCAGCAGTTTGCATGATTGAGCGCAACGGCGGTTGTGAGTGGTGCGCGAGGAAGCTTGCGGCCACAGTGGGATGACCACTTCAGGAGTCCCTCATGTATGTCGCCAAACTCTCCACGTTTTGCCTGTTGCGCCAGGGCGCGATCTGTCGTCTTGTCTTGCACAGAGGCGAGGTGCTGCGTGTTCATCGGGGACGGGTCTGGGCCACGCGTCGACATGACCCGCAAGACTACTTCGTGGGCGCGGGCCAGTGTTTGCCAGCCAGCGATGAGGAATGGTTGATCCAGGCGGAATGGGATTCGGTATTGGTACGGGACTCACCCCAACCCACCAGGGTGGATCGTTTCGCGTCTGGCTAACCATTTCCCGTCAGCTGCACTCACCCCTGTCTGGCTTTGGCTCACGCATGCTGGGGACTCGTGCACCCCACCGTGGGGTGAGGGGGGCGAGCGATGCACACACATCTACGGCGCGGCTTGGGGGCGATTGGGGTGGCCGGCTTGCTGTTGGCCTGCCAGAGCATGGGCGAAGACTCGGCCCTCTTTGCATTCACGTTTCCAGACCGTGAGCGACAGGAAGATTTTCAGGTGCGCCTGGTCTCACCGCACGCCATTGCGCTCGCCCGTGCCGAATTGCAACTGCCATTGGGCGAGCGGCACTGGTACCCGTGGGGGCGCGTGCGGCGCGGCCCGAGCGGGCGCGACAACCCGAATTGGAATTGGCATTTGGAGGAGGTCGAACTTGTGGCGACGCCCGCGGGAGACTGCGATGGTGACGCCACCCAGGTGGAGGAAAACTTAGACCACTGGGTGGAACGCGTGCAATGGTTTTGCCCCTCGGGGGCGGTGGTGGCGCGAGACCTCAGTGCTGCGCGACAAAATGGGCAGGCCCCGCACCGCTGAGAAATCGCGGTCAGGCGTGACGAGGGCCGAGGCCCCGATGTCAAGGGCCGTGGCGAGTTGCACCGCGGCGGGTGTTTGGAGGGCATAGCGAACACGCATTTGCGCAGCAAGACGAATGCGGGGCCATCCATTGGGGGCTGACCTCCATGAATGACCCCAATTCAATTTGCGAAAGCTGAAAAAGACAAAGCCGCGCGGGGCGCGGCTTTGCGGGGGTTCACGCCTGGGAGAGGCGTTAGATGGAGACGCTCTTGGCGGTTTCCACGTACTCTTCGATTTGGTCGAAGTTCATGTACTTGTAGATGCTGCTGGCGTCTTTGTTGATGATGCCCACGGCTTCTTGGTACTCCGCGACGGTGGGGATGCGGCCGAGCTTGGAGCAGACGGCCGCGAGTTCGGCGGAGGTGAGGAAGACGTTGGTGTTCTTGCCCAAGCGGTTGGGGAAGTTACGCGTGGAGGTGGAGACCACGGTAGCGCCTTCGCGAACTTGCGCTTGGTTGCCCATGCACAGCGAGCAGCCGGGCATTTCGGTGCGCGCACCGGCGGTGCCAAAGTTGGCGTAGTGGCCTTCTTTGATGAGCTCGCTCTCGTCCATCTTGGTCGGGGGCGCCACCCACAGCTTGACCGGAATGTCACGCGCGCCGCCGAGCACTTTGGAGGCGGCACGGAAGTGACCGATGTTGGTCATGCACGAGCCGATGAAGGCTTCGTCGATCTTGGTGCCCGCGACTTCGCTCAGGAACTTGGCGTCATCGGGATCATTGGGGCAGCAAACGATGGGCTCTTTGATTTCCGCGAGGTCGATCTCGATGATGGCGGCGTACTCGGCATCTTTGTCGGCCTTGAGCAGCTCGGGCTTGGCGAGCCAAGCCTCGACCGCTTGGATGCGGCGCTCGAGGGTGCGGCGATCCTGATAGCCGTCGGCGATCATGTTCTTCATGAGCACGATGTTGGACTTGAGGTACTCCTTGATCGGCTCGGGGTTGAGCTCAATCGTGCACCCGGCGGCAGAACGCTCGGCCGAAGCGTCGGAGAGTTCAAAGGCTTGTTCGACCTTGAGGTCGGGCAGCCCCTCGATTTCCAGAATACGCCCCGAGAAGATGTTCTTCTTGCCTGCTTTGGCGACGGTGAGCAAACCGGCCTTGATGGCGTAGAGCGGAATGGCGTGCACGAGGTCACGCAGGGTCACGCCAGGCTGCATTTGGCCTTTGAAGCGCACGAGCACCGATTCAGGCATGTCCAGTGGCATGACGCCCGTGGCCGCGCCAAACGCGACCAAGCCAGAGCCTGCGGGGAAGGAGATGCCAATGGGGAAGCGGGTGTGGCTGTCGCCGCCGGTGCCCACGGTGTCGGGCAAGAGCAAGCGGTTGAGCCAGCTGTGGATCACGCCGTCACCCGGGCGCAACGAGACGCCGCCACGGGTGCTGATAAAGGCGGGCAGCTCGCGGTGGGTTTTGACATCCACGGGCTTGGGATAAGCGGCGGTGTGGCAGAAGGACTGCATGACGAGGTCAGCAGAAAAGCCCAGGCAGGCCAGATCCTTGAGCTCGTCACGGGTCATGGGGCCGGTGGTGTCTTGGCTGCCCACGGTGGTCATCTTGGGTTCGCAGTAGGTGCCGGGGCGGATGCCCTTGCCCTCGGGCAAGCCACAGGCGCGTCCGACCATCTTTTGCGCCAGCGTGTAGCCCTTGCCCGTATCCACGGGGGCCTTGGGCAAACGGAAGAGCGTGGAGGCGGGCAGGCCCAGGAACTCACGCGCCTTGCCCGTGAGGGAGCGGCCGATGATGAGGTTGATACGACCGCCAGCGCGCACTTCGTCAAGCAGCACTTCGCTCTTGAGTTGGAAGTCGGCCACAACCGCACCGCCCTTGATGATCTTGCCGTCGTAGGGGTGGACTTCGATGACGTCGCCCATCTCCAGTTTGCTGACGTCGACTTCGATGGGCAGTGCGCCGGAGTCTTCTTGTGTGTTGAAGAAGATCGGGGCGATCTTGCCGCCCAAGGTCACGCCGCCAAAGCGCTTGTTGGGGGTGTAGGGGATGTCTTGGCCGGTGGCCCAAATCACGCTGTTGGTAGCCGATTTGCGCGAAGAGCCCGTGCCCACCACGTCGCCCACATAAGCCACGAGGTGACCTTTCTTTTTCAGGTCTTCAATGAATTGCATCGGGCCGCGCACGCCGTCTTGCTCGGGCTTGAACGCCGCATCGGGGCGGGTGTTCTTGAGCATGGCGAGGGTGTGCAGGGGGATGTCGGGGCGGCTCCAGGCGTCGGGCGCGGGCGACAAGTCGTCGGTGTTGGTTTCACCGGGCACTTTGAAAACGGTGACGGTGATGCTCTTGGGCACTTCGGGGCGGCTGGTGAACCACTCGGCGTCGGCCCAGCTTTGCATGACTTCCTTGGCCTTGGCGTTGCCAGCCTTGGCTTTTTCGGCCACGTCATGGAAGGCGTCGAACATGAGCAGGGTTTTCTTCAGACCGTTGGCGGCCACGCTGGCGACTTCGGCGTCGTCGAGAAGATCGATGAGGGGTTTAACGTTGTAGCCGCCCACCATGGTGCCCAAGAGCTCGGTGGCTTTGGTTTTGGAGATGAGGGCAACGCTCAGGTCGCCATGCGCGACGGCGGCCAGGAAAGAGGCTTTGACTTTGGCCGCATCGTCCACGCCCGGGGGCACGCGGTGCGTGAGGAGATCCAGCAGAAATGCCTCCTCGCCTTTGGGCGGGCTCTTGATGAGTTCGATGAGCTCGGCCACTTGTTTGGCATCGAGCGGCAGCGGGGGGATGCCAAGGGCAGCGCGCTCGGCAACGTGTTCACGGTAGGCTTTCAACATGGGGATTCTCCTGTCCTATCAACATCAAATAAAAAACTACTTGCGCGCCACACCGGGCTCGTCGAGCAAGCTCGGTGGCGGCGCGTTCTTCATGGCCTGGGCAACGCTGCGCTGCTCCGGGCTTTGGCATTCATCGGCCACACGCTGCCCCAGTTTCTGGTTCATGAGCATGGACTTGTGGGGGAGCTGCATCCACATCGCTCCCTGACGCGCGTCTTCCAGGCGAATCACGCCGGTACTGGTGAGCACGGGAGTCATGTGGTAGGCATGCTGTTTCATTTGCACGAGGAAGGCGCCGGGGTTTTGGCTATCCGCCGAAACCTGCACCACGTTGCCGAGCTCACACACCATGCGT
>VEQC01000003.1 GCA_018883455.1 Limnohabitans sp.
CAAACATAGCGCGCCGAGGGCAGCGGGCCCTCCGAGACGTCCGCCACATCTTTGAGAAAGACGGCGCGCCCGCCTTGGGCCGCGACGACCAGATCGGCCACATCGTCCACCGATTGGAGATAGGGCCCGGCCTCGAGCATGACCGCGCGATTGCCGCCGAGCAAGTTGCCCACCGGCAAACCCATGTTGGCCGATTGCAGGATGCGGCGCAAATCGTCGACCGTGACTTGATGGCTCGCCATGCGCTGGGGATCGATGTGAATCTTGATCGCTCGGCCGGGTCCGCCGAGGGTCACAACGTCGCGCGTGCCGGGCACCCGCTTGATGTCGCTCTCCATGCTCACGGCGAGGCGCTCCAGATCGTAGGCCGATGTCTCGGGGGTGCGGCCGCGCAAGGTGAGCGCCACGATGGGCACGTCATCGATGCCTTTGGGTTTGATGAGGGGCTCGCCCACGCCCAAACCCTTGGGCAGCCAGTCGGCGTTCTCGCGCACGGTGTCGTGCAAACGCACCAGAGCCTCGGTGCGGGGAACGCCCACTTTGAATTGCACGGTCAGGACGGCCATGCCCGGTTGCGAGACCGAGTAGACATGCTCGATGCCGGCGATTTTGGAGAGCACCTGCTCGCCGGGTATGGCGACCATTTGCGACACATCGCGCACGGACGCGCCCGGAAAGGGCACCAGGATGTTGGCCATCGTGACGTTGATTTGCGGCTCTTCCTCGCGCGGCGTGACCAGCACCGCAAAGACACCGAGCAAGAACGCAACCAAGGCCAGCAGTGGCGTGATTTGTGCGTGGAGGAAAAGCGCGGCGATGCGCCCGGAAATTCCCATGGGGTGTGCGTTAGACATCAGACCTCCCCTTAGCGCTGAGCGCCCTTGGGGTTATCGCGCGCCGCGCCCGCCAGATGGGGCTGTGCCAGCAATGTCTCGCCCCCCGCCAAGCCCGTGAGCACTTCGACTTGTTCGCCTGAGCGTCGGCCCAGGCGCACATGGCGCAGCCGGGCCTGGCCTTGGGCGTCGACCACGTACACGCCGGTCATCTCCAAGCGCCGCACGACGGCCTGGGCGGGAATCCAGATGGCGGGCGATGCGGCGCCCTCCCCTGCGGGCACATAGAGGCGCGCGTGCATGCCGGGCACGAGACCACTGAGGGCCGGGAGGGTGACGCGCACGATGGCGGTGTGGGTCTGGGCATCGACCGCCGGCAAGAGCTGATACTGGGTCACGGCTTGGGCACCCGCAGGGGCCAGGCCCGGGATTTCATATTTCAATCCCTCGGCTTTGCCGCTCAAGGCCCCCATCAAGCCTTGCGGGATGGCCGCCGAGAGTCGCATGACGCTGGGGTCGTGCATGAGGACCAAGGCGCGACCGGGCATGGCCATGTCCCCCAGGGTGACGGGAATTTCACTGACCACGCCGGCAAATGGCGCCACCACAGTGAAGAAGCCCGATTGCACTTTGGCGGCATCACTTTGGGCTTGGGTGGCCTGGAGTTGGGCCTGAGCAGACTCCCACTGCAAACGCGCGCGATCCAAGGCGGCCTGGCTGATGTATTGCTGCTGGAAGAGCTGCTGTTGGCGCTCAAACTCCTGTTGGGCTACGCGCAATTGGGCGCGGGCGGCTTCGAGTTGGGCCACGCTGCCGAGCACTTGTTGCTGGGCAGCCCGGGCATCGATGCGCAACAGCTCTTGTCCTGCACGCACGCGATCTCCCGCTTTCACGGGGATGGCCACCACCGTTCCGGGCACCTGGGTGGAGAGCGTGGCTTGGCGCACCGATTCGACCACCGCGTCCAGTGCGGTCTGACGTTGGGCACTGCCCGGGGCAGGCACGGTCAAGGTGGCGGGGCTGGGCGCGCCCGTTTGGGCCGATGCCACGCTCAGGACCCCCAAGGCCATGCAGACGGGACGCAGGTGGCGCAGGAGGCGGGAGCGGATGTCACGCAGGGAGAGGCGCAAGGTGGAACGGCTCATAGATTGTTGTTTGCTTATTTGCTTGATTGTGCAATAATATAACATGTTGTTGCCCTTGTTGCAAACCCTGTCTTTGCGAGCCGATTCATGAAAAACCTCACTGACCAAGCCTTAGAAGAGGTCGCCAGCTACTTCCAAGTCCTCTCCGAGCCCACGCGTCTGAAAATTCTCAATCTGCTGCGCACGGAGGAAATGAGCGTGGGGGAGATCGCCCAACAGGTTGGCTTTTCGACGGCGAATGTCTCGCGCCATTTAAGCCAGCTCGCCCAGCAAGGACTGATCCGGCGCGCCAGCCGGGGGACAAGTGTGTATTACGCGATTGCCGATGCGTCGGTGTATGAGCTGTGCGACATCGTGTGCGGCAATATTGCGCGGCAGTACGAGCAAGCCGCGCAGGAGCGCGCGGTGTTTCGGCGCGGATAAGGGCTTAGCCGATGTAGCCCGGGTTGGGCAGCACGCCTTCGAGTCGAGGGCTGTTGGCTTTGCGCGGGCTGATTTTGCCGCCGCTCGCCTTGAGCCATTGCTCGACCACTTCCCAGACCGGCTTCAGGTTTTGCTTGCGCGCCTCTTCGGCCACAGGAGCCCACCCCGCCACTTTGTAGGTTTTACCCGCCTCGATGGGTTTGCCCTTGAGGCGCATGTCGTGGATGCGCTGCCCCATGCGTTCGTTGGGACGACACACATAGGTGAGCCCGCCCACGCGCACCATGTCACCGCCCTGTTGATAGTAGGGGTCGGGGTTGAAGAGGTTGTCGCACACGTCTTCCAAAATGGTTTTGAGGGTCTCGCCGGTCATGTCGGTGACGGTGGCGAAAGAGTACGTGGTGGCGGTCATGTCGAGCAGCCACTCGCGCGTGATGGCTTGCCCGGGCAAGAGGGACGTGCCCCAGCGGAAACCGGGTGAGAAGGCGATTTCGGCCCCTTGCACATCGAGCAAGGCATCGAGAATGAGTTGGTCGCCCGTGCCGTTGAAATTGCCCCGGCGGTAGAGGGTACCCTCCGTGACGGCGAGTTTCTCACTGAGTTTGGCTTCGTAGGGCGCGCGGATTTTGCGCACCAAGGCGTCCATGTCTTTGTCGGCGGGCAGCATGTTGGCAAACACCGGCAGGAGCTTGTAGCGAAAGTCACTGACTTTGCGGTCCTTGACTTCGAAATCGAGCACGCCCAGAAACTTGCCGTTGGAGCCGGCATTGGTCACGATGGTTTTGCCACCCTTGTTGCTCACCAAGGTGGCCACGGGCATGCCATCGTGGGTGTGGCCGCCGAGGATGGCATCGATGCCACTGACCCGCGTGGCCATTTTGAGATCCACGTCCATGCCGTTGTGGCTCAAGACGACGACGACTTGCGCGCCCTTGGCGCGGGCTTCGTCGACCATCTTTTGCATGTTCTCGTCTTGAATGCCAAACTCCCAGTCGGCCACCATGTAGCGAGGGTTGGCAATGGGGGTGTAGGGAAAGGCTTGGCCAATGATGGCGCAGGGCACGCCGTTGATTTCGCGCATCACATAAGGCTTGAAGACGGGATCACCGAAATCGTTGGTCTTGATGTTTTGCGCCACGAAATCCACTTTGCCCGCGAAATCCTTTTCAACGATTTCCTTCACCCGCTCCATGCCCAGGGTGAACTCCCAGTGGCCGGTCATGACATCAACACCAAGGAGTTTGCACGCCTCGACCATGTCTTGGCCCTGGGTCCACAGGCAAGTGCCAGAGCCTTGCCAGGTGTCCCCCCCATCGAGGAGGAGCGCGCCTGGGCGACTGGCCTTGAGGCGCTTGACCAGGGTGGCGAGATGGGCGAATCCCCCGACCTTGCCGTAGCGGCGCGCGGCTGCCTCAAACTGGAGCGCCGTCAGCCCGTAGGCCTCGGCGCTGCCCGGACGCAGCCCGGCCGTTTTGAGCAAGTGCTCGCCCACCAGGTGGGGCAACTGGCCCTTCATACCGGCGATGCCTAGGTTCACGCTGGGCTCGCGGAAGTAAATGGGCAAGAGTTGCGCGTGGCAATCCGTCATGTGCAGAAACGAAACCTGACCAAAGCGGGGGACCTCGTAGAGGCCCTGCGCCGCACGTCCGGTTTCGGCGTGGGCGTACCCGCTGAGGTTCATGCCGGCCATGCTGCCAGCCCCCAGTACTTGCATGAATTCGCGTTTGGTCAGGTTCATGGTTCGTTTCTGCCCGGGATCAGCTCACGGTGGCTTCGTCGGTACGGGTATCGCCCTTGTTGTCTTTCCAAGTGACGGCCACTTTGTCGCCGGCTTTGGCGCCCTTGATGGCGAACTGCAAGAAGGGGTTCTTGGAGACGGCGGGGCCCCATTCGGCGGTCATGACGGTCTTGCCGTTGTGGGTTGCGGTGACGTCGGTGATGTGCCAAGCGGGCACGAGTTTGCCCGCCGCATCTCTGCGTTGGCCGGACTCCATCTCGTGGCTCATGAGGACGCGGACGGTGGCTTTGTCGCCAGAGGCTTGGGCGCGAATGCGCATCGGGTCTGCCATGGTGTTTCTCCTGTTTGTTGCAATCGGGGCGAATTAACCGCCGCAGCCACCGAGGGTGACCTTGACTTCTTTTTTGGCAAAAAGGGCTTTGCCGTCGTTGGTGATGGCCACGGCGTAGACATCGGAGGACTGACCCATCTTGGCGCGCGTGGCGAAGTTGGCATCGACCTCTGGGGAGACGTTAAAGAGCGCCACTAACAAGGAGGGGTTTTTCTCCACCAACACGAGCAGGTGCTTGACGTTGGGCAGGCTTGTGGAGACGCCCAAAGGCACGACGGCGCCGTTTTCGGCGATGTCCGGACCGGTGATGGTGACGTCTTTGCTTTCGGTGGGCGCGCCGGCACCGACGACCTTGGCGACATCGGCCACGGTCTTGGCGTCAAACGCCGCTTTGTTGAAGGCGTGCGCGAACTGCGGGAACCCGGCACCAGCGAGCAGGCCGGCGACGGCCACGCTGCTTTGCAACGCTTGTCGACGAGTCGTCATGAAATTCTCCTATGACAGTAAAGAAAGGTTACTTTTTGGCGCCTTGCGCAATCCAGCTGGCGATGGATTGCGCATCCGCGTCCGGGATGTTTTGCGCTGGCATGGGGATTTGACCCCACACGCCAACACCGCCAGCCTTGATTTTGCCAGTGATGTAGTCTGCTTTGCCAGCGTGCTTTTTGGCGATGTCCGCAAAACTCGGGCCCACGAGCTTGCGATCGACCGCGTGGCAAGCCGTGCAGGCATACTTTCCAAGTAATGCCTGCGCTTGGCGGGATCCGCCATCGTCGGCTTTGGGCGGTGCGGCCGCCTGAGGCGCCTTGGCCACCGGGGGCGTGGCCCCTTCGGGCTTGGTGGTGTCTACGCCGATTTGTTGGCCCACGAGGCGGTTTTGCTCGGCCAGATTGCCATGGGCGTTGCGGGCAAAGGCGGGTAGGAAGGAACTGACCTTGACCTCGGGCACGCAATCTTTCATGCACAAGGTGTTGGCGGTATCGGGCTTTTTCGTGCCGTTGAACTCTTGGCCCGGCCACATGGCGTGCTGCGTGCTCATGCCGTTGCGGTTGGGCATGCGCTTTTGCACCTCGGCGATGTTTTGATCGGAGAGGATGAAGTTGTCCGGCACGATGTTGCCCAAATTGAGCAGGTAAGCCACGACGCCGTAAACCTCCTCGGTTTTGAGCGATTTCGGCTGGGTCCAGGGCATGGCCCGGTTGATGTAATCCCACAGGGTCGAGACGGTGGCGACCTTCATGAGGGTGGTGCGCCCTGGGTAATCGGTGCGGGAGAGGTTGGCCACCCGTCCGGTTTCGATGTCTTTGGCGGTGGTGCCGCCCACGAGCGGGCTAAAGACCTCGTTGGACTCGCCAAAAATGCCATGGCATTGGGCGCATTTGGCTTCCCAAACCTCTTGTCCGAGCGCCACCGAGCCCGAACCGGGGGGCAAGCCTTTGAAGTCGGGGCGCACGTCGATGTCCCAGGCGGCAATTTCTTTGGCTGTGGCAAGACGGCCCACATTGGGGTACTTGGCCGATTGGGCGAGCGCGAGCGAGCCCGTCAAGCACAGGCCCAGCAGCACCGCCATGGATTTACGAGAGCTGAACATTCTTGACCTCCCCGTTCTCCTGCACCAACCAAGACTGAATGGCGTTGTTGTGATAGATAGAGCGCGTGCCGCGCACCTCGCGGAGTTGGCGGTAGTTGGGTTGCACGAAGCCCGTCTCGTCCTGCGCGCGGCTTTGGATGATGGCGGGCTTGCCGTCCCACACCCAATCGAGGTTAAACCGCGTGAGGGCCTTGGAGAGCACCGGTGTCTCCAGCCGCGTGGGACGCCAATTGCGCCCACCGTCAACCGAGACGTCAACGCGTTTGACCTTGCCACGGCCCGACCAGGCCAAGCCCGTGATGTTGTAGAACCCCTTGTCGAGCAAGACTTGACCACCCGAGGGGGTGGTGACCACACTCTTGCATTCTTGGATGCTGGTGTACTGCCGGTGCAAGCCGTTGGGCATGAGGTCCATGTAGTGAATGGCTTCATCCTTGGTGGCATAGGGCATGTCACCCACTTCGATGCGGCGCAGGTATTTCACCCAGCTCACCCCTTGCACGCCGGGGACCACCAAGCGCAGGGGATAGCCGTTTTCAGGGCGCAGCATTTCCCCGTTTTGGCCATAGGCCACTAGCACCTCGCCCGAGGTGATGAGGCTCATGGGAATGGTGCGCGTCATGGAGGAGCCATCGGCACCTTCGGCCAAGATGAACTTGGCGCGTTTGAGATCGATGCCCGCGAGCTCGAGCAGCGTGATGAGGGGCACGCCAGTGAACTCGCTGCAGGAGATCATGCCGTGGGTGTACTGCACCGTGGGCACGGCCACGTTGGCCCACTCCACTGCGGAGTTGGCCCCGCACTCGATGAAATGAAACCGCGAGACCGAGGGCAGGCGCATGATTTCGTCCATGGTGAACACCATTTGGTGTTTCACCAAGCCGTTGATCATGAGGCGATGCTTGGAGGGATCGATGTCCCACCAGCCCTGGTGATGGCGCTCGAAATGCAAGCCACTGGGCGTGACGATGCCAAAGAGGGATTGCAAGGGCGCGAACGACACCGAGGCTTGGTTGGTTTGGGTGAGGCCAGGGCTTTGGCGGCGCTGGAGGTTGGACTCATACACCGAGGGCACCCCATAACCATTGTTCGCCGCAACCCCCTGCCCCAAGCCCTTGCTGTGCTCGGGCAGTTGAAGGATATTGGGGTCACCCCCTTCAGTGGGAACCGGGTTGCCTTGGGCCAAGACGGCGGGTGTCGCCACCCCGGCTGCAGCGGCGGCAAAGGCGCTGCGGATGAAGTCTCGACGGCCCTTTTTGCCTTCTGCAAAAACTTGCCGAATGCCCGAGGCATCGAGAAAATGTTCGGGCGCTTTGATCAAACGTCCTGAGGTGCGGGAGGAAGCGGTTTGTTTCACTGCGGCTCCATGACAAAGTGTTGCGCCGTTGATTCAGGGGAATCCTTTAAATCAGCATTTAATTATATTATGAACCACTAATTTAAACGATTTCTGACCGAAAGACTTTCAGGGTAATCCTGCATGCGAAGAAGGCGTGTCTTCACTTTTCTTTGAACTTGTAATGGTCTCTGTTCAAGACAGCGGCAACGGCCGTGGAGTCTTCCGGGAAAAAACCGAGGTTGAGTTGGGTGCTGCAGTACTCGACCATGCCCCGCAAAAGCCCGGGCGTGTTGATGCGCCCCTTGGGGTTGTAGATGTCGTCGCCATTGCCCCCCACGTTGCGGATATGGCAGGCCGTGCATTTGTGCTCGGCAATGAGTTGCTCGCCCAATTTAAGGTCGGCCCCCTTGAAAATGGCGGGGGTTTGGGCGTGCGCCACAGCGCCCCCGAAGCCAAGGGTGACAAGCAAGCACAGGACTGTTTTCATGGGGAATTCCTCAAGCGTTCACCGCCTTTTTGGCCAATCGATACTGTTCTTCCAAATAACTGCCATAGAAATCCGGGATGGAAGCGCCCACCAAGCGGCGTGCAACCTCACGTCCTTGGGGGCCTAAAAAGAGCACCGTGGGCGCGATGCGCACTTTGCGCTGACGCGCCCAATCATCCTGAGTCAGGGTCTGGCCGTCAATGTCGCGAAACACCCGTCGATCGCGCAGGTCAATTTGCACGATGTGCGCCCCTTGGGCGCGCAGGTGCACCAAATGATGCTCGCGCACCGTATGGCAATAGGCGCAACCTGGCAAACTCACCATGACGATGAGCGGCTCGCCCGCGCGCAGGGCACGCGTGAGGGCTTCGTCCAGCGAATCTGGTGCGGGCAACGCAGCCGCGGGGCCCGTCGCCCCCACCCCCATCCAGGCGCCCAAGCCCCAGAGGGCGATCAGCCCCAGTGCGGTGCGGCGGGCGATGGCGGGATGCGACAAAGTCATTTGCTTTCTTGCTCCATCAGCAAGTAGGTGTTGTAGGCGTTCATGCGATTTGCCGACTTGAACAAGGGCAGGTTTTCAAAGCGACGCCAATCGGTTTGGCGATAGGCTTCCTCGAAAGGCACCATGTCGGCGGCGGCTTTGCCCATGGTCTCCCGAATGTAGCGCAGGTAGTCGCGTGTGAGGGTGATGTCTTGTTGGGCGTCTCGCGTCTCAGGGCCATGACCCGGCACGATGACTTGGGCGTCGAACGCCAGCAGGCGATCGAGCGCCAACACCCAGCGACGGCTATCGGCCTGTCCGACAAAGGGGATGCGGTTGCGAAACACCAAATCCCCGGCAAACAAAACCTTGCGGGAGGGCACATAGATCACCAAGTCTTCGGCGGTGTGGGATGGGCCGACGGGGTGGACTTGGATGTCGATTCCGCCCAGCGTGAGGGTTTGAGGGCCCTGAATCCAGCGATCGGCGCTCACCAATCGGGTGTGCTCGTCAATCCAGGGTTTGAGGGTTTGGCGCGAGGCAACCAAGCGTGAGGCAGCAGACTCGGAGTTGAGGTACTCGCGTGCACGCTCGTGGGCCAGGATTTGGGCGCCCGCTTCCTTCAGGACTTGCAGACCATAAATGTGGTCGGCGTGGTAGTGGGTGAGGATCACCCACTTCACGGGCAGGGACGTGCGCTTTTGAATTTCCGCCAGCAAGCGACGCGCGAGTTCGGGCGAGCCCAGGGCGTCGATGACCACGACCCCTTCGGGCGTGATGACAAAGCCGGCGTTGGAGATGAAGTTTTGGTTGGCGGGGGAGCCCAGCTCCGAGAGTCCCTGGACCATGAACACGCCTGGGGCGAGCTCGCGCGCGCTCATGGGTGGCGCGGTGGGTGTGGCGAGCCCCCACCCGCCCCAAAGGACCATGGCGCACACGCCCAGGTGAAGGGCCCTGCGCAGAACTTGCTTCACAAGGTTTCCCACGCTTTCAAGGCCTCTGCCGCATACATGAGGCTCGGCCCGCCTCCCATGTAGACGCAGACGCCGAGCATTTCCTCGAACTCTTCGCGCGTGCATTGCAAGCGCTTGAGGGCCTTGACGTGGAAACCGATGCAGCCCGAGCAGTGTTGGCTGATGCCGATGGCCAGCGCGATGAGTTCCTTGGTTTTGGCATCGATGGCGCCAGGGGCCATGGCCGCCTTGGCGAGTTGTCCAAAACCGGCCATGGTCGGCGCTTGCGACTGGCGAAGGGCGCCCAGCGATTCATTGATTTGGGCGATCAGCCCAGGGTGATCCATCGTACTCATGGGTTCTCTCCAGTGGGGCCTTGAGGG
The DNA here is from genome assembly GCA_018883455.1 of Limnohabitans sp. GTDB lineage: Bacteria > Pseudomonadota > Gammaproteobacteria > Burkholderiales > Burkholderiaceae_C > Limnohabitans. The sequence continues at coordinate 9,705 of VEQC01000003.1, forward strand.
GCCATGTGAAAAGCTTAAATATAAGCCAAAGTTTATGAATTGACATTCGCATTCTGCCCCCCACTACTCCCAAAGGGGAAGGTGATAGGATTGATCTATGGCAACGACTCGCAACAAATCCAGCCACGGTAACGCCAGTGTGACTGCGCGGGTCAATGCACGGGCCAAGGCGACCAATGGGGTCGGGCGCGGCGTGAAAGCGGATGGCTTGGGACCCAAAGTCCTCTCGGCCCAGAACGCTGAAAAGATGTTTCAGCGGGCCGCGGAAACTTTCCGGGTGATGAGCGCGCCCATGCGACTGCGCATCATCAACAGCTTGTGCCAGAGCGAAAAAAATGTGGGGCAGTTGCTGGAAGAAATTCCCACCACACAGCCCAATATGTCGCAGCACCTCAACACGCTCTACAAGGCCAAAATTCTGGGGCGCCGGCGTGAGGGGGTGCAAATTTACTATCGCATCATCAACGACCAAGTGGTCTCGATGTGCCGCGCCATGTGCAACCACATCACCGCGATGCCCGAGGGCGATTAGCCCTCTGCGCCTGTCTACGGCGATTAGCCCTCTACGCCTGTCTGCGGCGATTAGCCCTCTACGCCTGTCTACGGCGATTAGCCCTCCCCTCTTGCCTAAGGTGACAGGCCCTAAGCCGTGAACTCAGGGCTTGAGGTACACGTAGCCTTCGCGCGACTGCAGCCGCGCCACTTCCGCAACGCCCGAAGGAACGATCTTGCCCTCCATCAGCACCCGTGAGGGCTCAATCTTGCGTGTGGTGAGGGTGTTGTTGCAGACGCGAAACTGCACGCCACGGCCGGCGAGCTCGCCGACCGCACCGGAGAATTCACGCCCCTGGCTGTCTTTCGCACCTTCGAGCAGGAAATCGATGCCCGGCCCGTGCGTGACCACGGCAATCTGCGCTTTGGGATCGGCGTTGAGGTGATTGCGCACGTTATTGAGGATTGCGGCGGCCGTCTCCACACCGGTGTTGACGTGGTAGACGGCTTTGACGTCTTGGGCCAGGGCCGCCCCCACGCAAAACACCGACGCCATGATCGGCCCCAGAAAGCGAGAAAACAAGGATTTCATGGGGCTCTCCTTTGCCTGCCAAACGAACCTTAACCCAGGGTGTCCGCCCAGATGTTTTGCGCCCAGTTCCAGGCGTAGACCCCTTCGAGCTCGCTTGGCGCAGGGGAGACGCCACCCGAGCCGGGAACCGTTTTGTAGGTTTTGTCTTTCGCGTCGTACTGGTGTACCGAGGCCACGTGCACCACCAGCTTGTCGTTCACAAAGCTGTAGCAGGTGTTGCTGAGGAAGGGCTGCGGATTGATGGGCTGACCGGAGAGTTCGGCCACCACGGCCGCGGCGGCGACCTTGCCATGCGAGTTGGCCATGTGGCCTGACTTGGGCATGAGGGGGGCGAGCATGATGGAGTCGCCCACCACGTGGATGTCCTTGGCTTGGGTGGATTCGAAATTGAGGTAGTTGATGCCACACCAGCGCGCGTTGATGTTGGCGAGTCCGGCTTGGACCGCGATGGCACCCGCACGCATGTTAGGCAAGACGTTGAGGACGTCGGCACGAATGTCGTTTTGCACCTCAAACTTCAAGGTGTTGGTGCGCGCATCCACTGCCGCGACCTTGTGCTGGGGGATGTACTCCACCATGCCCTTGTAGTTGTCGGCCCAGAATTTTTTGAACAAGGGGCCTTTGGAGGTGACATCGGCGTTGGCGTCGATGATCAGCACCTTGGATTTGGGCTTGGCCTGCTTGAAATAGTGCGCCGCTTGGCTGGCCCGCTCGTAGGGGCCGGGGGGGCAGCGGTAAGGCGCTTCGGGAATGGTGATGGCAAAAGTGCCCCCGTCGGGCATTTGCTCGAGCTGCTTGCGCAGGGCCGCGGTTTCGGGGCCGGCTTTCCAAGCTTGCAAGATTTGGCCCGAAGCCGAAGCGGCCTTCAACCCCTCGATGCGATCGAACATGAGGTCAATGCCCGGCGACAAAATGAGTTTGTCGTAGCGAATGCTGGCCCCGCCGGCCACCGTGACGGTTTTCTTGCCCGCGTCAATGCCGGTCACATAATCGCGCACCACCTTCACGCCGTGACGACGATCGAGGTTGTCGTAGGGCGTGGTGATGTCCTTCATGGTCTTGCTGCCGCCAATCACCAGATTGGAGATGGGGCAGGAGACGAAGTTGGCGTTGGGCTCGATGAGCACCACATCGATTTGGTAGTCCGAGAGCATGCGCACATATTTGGCGGCGGTGGCGCCGCCATAACCCCCGCCGACCACCACCACGCGGGCATGGGCGGGCAGTGTGGTGGCGCAGGCGGCTAAGCCCAAAGCGCTGAAGGCGACCGAAGATTGGAGAAAGCTGCGACGTTTCATGGGGACTCCGGATCAGCGTTTAACGGAGGCGTAGTAGCCCGCGATGGTTTCGATTTGCTCGTTGGTCAGGCCCTTGGTGAGCTGGTGCATGACGGTGGCGGTACGGCTGCCGTCCTTGAAGGCGTTCATCTGGCGAATCATGTAGTCCTTGGGCATGCCCGCGAGCGCGGGGATGGCCGAACCTTCAACGGTTCGCCCTTCGGTGCCGTGGCAGTTGGCACACATGGCGGCAGTGGCGCGCACATGCAGTGGGGTGGGGGCACTCTGGGCCCAAACCCCTGTCGCCAACAGGCTGGCGACGCCGGCCAACAGCAAAGAATGACGGAATTTCATGGGTTCCTCCAAGGAATAACAAACGACATCTGTGGCGACATTATCACAGCCAAGCCGTCATGACGCCTTGCATCGGTATTTCCCCTATGTAGGAGCGCCCCTTGCGGCACACAGCGCACGCCCCTTAAGGCTGGACCCAAGTCGGTGCCGAGTTGAGGGGCGGATCCATCCAACGGTCGACCAAACCGGCGCCAAACCACATGCCGATCAAAGCGAGCCAAGCGGTCATGGAGAAGATGGCGCCGCCGGTGACACCCGCGCCCACCGCACAGCCGCCAGCGAGCATGGCGCCAAAGCCCATGAGCACGGCGCCAGCGATGTAACGGCGCATGCCATAGCCATCCTTGAACCCCTCGAGCTTCCATTCCCCCCTTGTCCACGCTGCGATGAACGAGCCCAGAAAGACACCCGGGAGCAAGCCGAAATCAAAGCCGATGGGCGGCGGAGACGGCGCGAGCACGCGCATCAACCACTCGGCCGATGGACCGCTGAAGGTGATGCCCTGCACGGCCACCACGTCAAACGTGTGTTGCGAGACTTGGTAGGAGTACCACCAAGCCATGGCGACACAAAGGCCCACGCCAATTCCTCCTGCCCAGGTCCAAAAGCCCTGCAGTCGATGGCGTGCAAAATAGACCGCCGCTGCCGCCCACACCACGCCAATGGCCAGACCCGCCTCATGGCCGAGTCCCAGCACGGCCAATAAATCGCGGGAAGGCCCGCCCTCGACTGTCCACCACGTCGCGATTTCTTGGCGCAAGGGTGAGAGCGCCCCGGAGAGCGCGGATTGCGCGGTGACCGCAAAGATCAATCCCGAGAGCAAGGCGCGCAGGTTGCCATTGGCCGAGAGCACCAGCAAGCGACTGGCGCAGCCGCGCGTCATGATCATGCCCGCGCCAAAGCACAAGCCACCGACCAGCGCCCCCGAGAGAGAGCCGCGATTGGCCATCTGCCGCGTGCCACTGACATCGAGCCACCCCGCGAGCAACAACACTTGAATGGCGATCACGGCCGTGGAAAAGGTCAACAGCCAGACCGTGAGTTTGGTGCCGAATTGATCGTGCCAGAACTCGACGACTGCCGCGCGCAAGCAAAAACGCGAACGCTGGGCCATGAATCCAAACAAAAGTCCCAAGGCCAAGCCCCCCAGGGCCAAGGCCTGGGCAACTCCGTGTCGTTCTAACCACTCGGTGAATTCCATAGATTTAGTACTCGCTTATATTTTGCTATGCTACGACTCAAATGGTGAGCGCCTTTGACGCAAGTCAACCGCCGCGCAGCACCCGACAATCGATTAACCGTTCCGAGGAGACCCTCCATGTCGAATCCCCACCGCGCCTTGCGGGCCGCTGCCTTGCTCTTGGGGGTAGCCCCATGGCTGGCAGCCCCTGCCTGGGCTCAAAAGTCTGCCACTGACAGCATTGCCGAGTACCGTCAGATGTTGCAGGACGGCAACCCAGCCGATTTGTTCGAGGCCAAAGGCGAGGACTTGTGGAAACAAAAGCGTGGCCCCAAGGGCGTCTCACTCGAAGCGTGTGATTTGGGCAAGGGCCCAGGCGTGGTCAAGGGCGCTTGGGTGGAATTGCCCCGCTACTTTGCCGACACGGGGCGGGTACAGGATGTGGAATCGCGTTTGTTGACTTGCATGGTGCGCTTGCAAGGTTTCAACGAGGAAGAGATTCTCAAAACCCCGTTTGGACGCGGCGAGCAAAACACCCTCACGGCCCTGGCCACCTGGATTTCGGCGGAATCGCGCGGTCTGAAATTCAACCTCTCGCAAAGCCACCCCCAAGAGCGGGTGATGTATGAAGTGGGCAAACGCCTCTTTTTCATGCGCGGGGGCACGCACGACTTTGCCTGCGCCACTTGCCACGCGCAAGATGACAAGCGCATTCGCCTGCAAGACTTGCCCAACATCACGAAGGCTTCTGGCGCAGCGCTGGGTTTTGGCGCTTGGCCCGCCTATCGCGTCTCCAACGGGCAGATGTGGAGCATGCAGTTGCGCCTCAATGATTGCTATCGCCAACAGCGCTTCCCCTACCCGATTTTTGGCAGCGAGGCGACCATCGCCTTGGGGGTTTACATGGGCGTCAATGCCAAGGGGGGTGAGTCCATCGCCCCGGCCATCAAGCGTTAAGGAGTTCTTGCCATGAAAACCACCACCAAACTGACCTTGACCGCCGTGGCCGCCCTCGTGTTGGCCGGTTGCGCGGCGCCGCTGCCCAGCAGCGCGGAACTCGACCAAATCACGCGCGACATCGTGGCCCGTTCCTTTCGGGCGGAGGGCCAGGCCCAGCTCGACCGCGTTCAACCCGATGAAGACAACCGTTTGTGCGCGGAAGCCGACCGCACGGGAGTGCCCGTGCCTGAGGCCTTGGCCAAGGCCATTGAAGCGCGCAACATGGCGACCGTGCGACCGCCGAGCGATGGCAAATACCTCGGCGACTGGAAGCAAGGCGAGACCATCGCACAGGACGGACGCGGCAAAACCTGGACAGACCAGAATCCCAATGCCAACGGCGGCAATTGCTACAACTGCCACCAAATCAGCAAGGAAGAGTTGTCTTACGGCACGCTCGGCCCGAGCCTCTACAACTATGGCAAGCTGCGCGGCGTGACTGACCCCAACAGTGCGGCGGCCAAGCCAATCGTGGAATACACATGGGGCAAGCTGGTGAATTCACGCGCGTACAACGCCTGCTCGAGCATGCCGCGCTTTGGCCACATGGGCATCTTGGACGAAACCAAGATGAAGCACTTGATGGCGCTCTTGCTCGATCCCGCCTCGCCGGTGAACAAGTGAGGCGATGGCGACACCCGCGACCCGCTCGCGGGTGTTGGCGAGCCAGGGGGCAGCGCCCCGCTGGCCGCAGGGCCTTAAACGAAGCGTTTCATCCAGGCCACCGCGCGGTTCCAACCGTCGCGGGCCGGGCCTTCACGGTAGGTGGGACGATAGTCCGCATGGAAGGCATGCGGCGTGTCGGGATAGACCACAAACTCGGATTGACGCGCGGCGGCGTTGCCCTTCTCTCCCCACTCACGCAAGGCCTGTTGCATGCGCTGCCAAGACTCATTGGGAATGCCCGCGTCGGCCGCGCCATACAAGCCCAGCACCGGTGCCTTGAGTTGCTCGACGCGCGCCAAGGGGTGTTGCGGCTGCAGGGGCGTGGTCGGTCCTTCCAAGCGGCCGTACCAGGCCACGGCGGCTTTGAGTTTGGGCGCGTGCGTGGCGTAGAGCCAGGTGATGCGACCGCCCCAACAAAACCCACTGATGCCCAAGCGGCCCGGCGCGCCGCCGTTGGCCACCGCCCAATCGGCCCAGGCGTCCAAGTCAGCCATGCACTGGGCATCGGGGACCTTGGCGATGATCTCGCTGTTGATTTTGGCCACTTCACCGAGTTCGGTCGGGTCGCCCTGGCGAACAAACATTTCCGGAGCGATGGCCAAGAAACCCGCGTGCGCCCAGCGACGGCAGACGTCGGCGATGTATTCATGCACGCCGAAAATTTCCGAAACCACCAAGATGGTGGGCAGTTGGGTGGCGCCCCGTGGCGCGGCGCGGTAGGCGGGAACCTGGGTGCCGCCCACGCGAATCGTGACTTCGCCGGTGATCAAACCGTCGGAGGTGGTTTTGACGGCGGTTTGCGCCATCAAGGGGCCGCTGGCGGCGACATAGCCCACGCCCAAAGCGGTTTTGAGGGCGAGGCGTCGGTTGGGCAAGGGTTGGTTGGGCGAGAGGTCGAGCACAGCGGCGACATCGTCGACCCAAGGGTTGGGGGTCTTCATGGGGGCTCCTCCAGTTTTATTCACATGCGGACTCTAGGGCATTTTGAGTCTTCGCACATTCTTCGGGTTTTTCAATGAATCGCAACCTCTGGCTCCTGGCCTTGGCCCAAGGCTTGTTTTTGACCAACAACGTCTCGTTTATCGCCATCAATGGTTTGGTGGGCTTGCAGCTGGCGCCGGTCGGCTGGATGGCGACCCTGCCGGTCATGGGTTATGTGGTGGGTGGCGCACTGAGCACGCAACTCGTGGCCAAAAGCCAGCAGCGTTGGGGACGTCGGGGGTCATTTCTTTTGGGTCTCTGGGTGGCGCTGGCGTCGGCCTTGCTCGCCGCGGTCTCGGTCTGGCAGCAGTCCTTTGCCGGCCTGGTCTTGGCCACGGTGGTGGCGGGGTACTACAGCGCCAATGGGCAGCTCTACCGCTTTGCCGCGGCGGAGTTGTGCGAGCCCAGCGTGCGTGAGCGGGCGGTCTCGCTGGTCATGGCGGGGGGCTTGTTGGGGGCCGTGGTCGGGCCGAATTTGGCCAACCACAGCAAGGGCTGGGTGAGCACCCCCTTTGTGGGGGCGTATCTGGCTTTGGCCTTGGTGGCACTGCTCGGTTTGGGGGTGGTCGCGCAAATCGCGTTTCCCGAACCCGTGACGTCGGGCCCGGGGGCGGCCGATGAAGGGCGACCTTTGCGCGAGATCATGGCGCAACCGATTTTCATCGTTGCCGCCCTGGCGGCCTCCTTAGGCTATGGCGTGATGAACCTGCTCATGGCCGCCACGCCGCTGGCCATGCAGGTTTGCGGCTTGCCGTTTGCGGACACGGCTTGGGTGCTGGAGTGGCATGTGATTGGCATGTTCGCGCCAGGATTTGTGACCGGGCACCTGATTCAACGCTTTGGGGTGATGCGCATCATGGGCCTGGGCGTGGCGCTTAATCTGGCGTGCATTGGGGTGGCCCTCGCGGGGACGGATGTCGCCCATTTCACCGTGGCGCTGTTTTTGCTCGGGGTGGGATGGAATTTTCTCTTCACTGGCAGCACCACACTGGCCTTGCAGGCCTATCGCCCCAGCGAAAAAAATCGCGCTCAGGGCGCGATCAATTTCTTCATGTTCGCCACCATGGCCGTGACCTCTTTTGCCTCGGGTGCCTTGGTGACCACCCAAGGATGGGCTTGGCTCAACTGGGGCTCGCTCGTGCCCGTCTTGCTCACGGGCGCGGCACTGGCCTGGATGGGCTTGCGACGTCAGGCGGCGGGTTTGTCGTCCACGGGCGTCTGAATCGGGCAGGTGTTGATGCCAAAGAGGGTGTAAGCGCCGCAGAAGCGAAAAAGCCCGGTGGCCAACACGATCACCCCGAGGTAGCCCCACTCCCCCACCACGCCCGCGGCGGCCAAGGCGATCAAGGCCAACCCCGCCACGATTCGAAGAACGCGGTCTATGCCGCCGACATTTGCTTTCATGATGTGCTCCTCTGTGGATCTATCCGTTGATGAAACGCCCCGCTCAGGCCTTGGCACTGAAGTCGAGGTTGTTGCACGCCTCGCACGGAGCCTCAAACACCCCGAGTTTGACGAGTAGGGCGTGAATTTTGCAACCCACGCAATAACCCAAGATGGCTTCGAGCCACATAAAGCCCAAGCACACCCAAACCAGGGTGAGCGGAATCCAGCGCGGCATGTAGTTGCGGGTGGTGGGCAAGAGCTCGGCGCGCGCCACGGCGTTGACGGCCGTGGCGAAGGTATCGGGGTTGAAGAAAACCAGGCATACGGCCATCAGGGTCACGCCGATCGACCACGCAAAACGCTTGGGGGCCAAAGGCATCCAGACCTTGGGGTGCTTGCGCGCGAGCCAATTGGCCAAGTGAATGGTGGGTGAGAGCCGCGCGAGCCAGACATTCATGCCCGCGAGCATCTCAAAGAGGCCGTAGAACAATAAAGCGGTTTGCAAGGAGTAGTCGTAGGTTCGGCGGATGGCTTGAACCATGTAGAGAATGTGCCCATCGAAATCGGTCTCGAAGGTGTCGGTGATCACTTCACCCGTGACCACCCATTTAGAGCCGTACAACGCATCGAGCAAGGTGTAAGCCATGAACAGGGGCAAGGCGAGCATGATGCCCGCGCGGATGCGCACCGCCGTTTCGTTGATGAAGAGGTCCGTGGCGTCGACGTCTTGAAACCACAACACGGGACGCCCATTGCTCAGGGGAGGAGAGGGAAACTGCACTGCGGACTCCTTTCTGCCATGGGGGCTATCTTGAACCCAAACGCCTCTTTAGTCTACTCGCGAAAGGCATTTTTACATAAGCATCTATTTATATTCTAAACATGGTCTAATTTTGGGTGTTGACCCCTATCCCGTTTGCCCCTGTTCCCGGAGAGCGCCATGCGTACCGCCATTCATCGCCTATTGCTGATTGCCTTGACGAGCCTGACCCTCAGTGGTTGCGGCACGATCAGCACGCTCGGGAAGTTGGAAGATGGCGCGGGCAGCGAAGCCATGCGCATGTGGAACCGCTGGATTGAAGGTGACGGCGATATTGCGGTGGCGACCACCTGGGAGCGCAAGGTCAAGCCCGGGGTGACGGTCAAGGACATCGAGGACATCCTGCGGCAAGTCGCGGCAGAGCGCAATATGCGAGACGTTGGCACCCTGCCCCTCTCGCGCGAGCTCGAAGCCCGCTCAGGCCGAAAAGAAAAATTTCTGCAGGTGTATTCGTTTTGCACCCCTCCGACCGCTCGGCGGATGATTGATTTCAGCCCCCACATGGCGGCCTATATCCCCTGCCGCATCACCGTGGTTGAGCGCGACGATGGGCTGTGGCTCTACACCTTGAACATGGACATGATGATCAAGATGGGGCGCAAGCTGCCCTCCCCGCTCAAGGAAGAAGCCCAAGCGGTGCGCGACACCATTTATGAAATGATGGAAAAGGCCTCACGCGGCGAGATTTAATCGGCGCGCGCACAGCCCGCGGCCCGCTGAGGTCGGAGTGGACTTGGCGAGGCCGCGCTCTGGCCCGCGCGGGGCAAGAATGGGATAATTGAGGGCTTCGCGGAACCTTCCGCTTTTTGACATTTCAACTATGGCTGATTTCTTTCCGACCGGCTGGCAGCATTTCCTCGCGGGTGGCTTGGTGATTGGGGTGGGCGTGAGCCTGATGTTTGTGCTCTCCGGCCGCGTGGTGGGCTTGAGCAGTTTTTTCAGCTCCACCTGGAGTTGGTTCTCCGGCCTCTCGCACTTTCAGCGCGATGACTTGGTGCAGTCCCGGGTGTGGCGACTGTGGGTGGCCATTGGGTTGGTGCTCGGTGCCGCTTTGTGGTGGTGGAGCACGGGCCAAGAAGCGGCGCTGCACACCTCGGTCTCGCCGGTCATGCTGTTTGTGGGCGGCGTTTTGGCGGGTTTTGGCGCACGCCTCTCCAATGGCTGCACATCAGGCCACGGCATTTGTGGCTTGTCCTCGATGTCACCGGCCGCGCTGGTGGCGGTCTTGGTCTTCATGGGGTTTGCCATGCTGACCGCGAATTTGGTGGCTTGGCTCTCGGGGGGTGGCGTATGAAAGCGTTTGTCGATGCCCTGGCCATGCTGGTGGGCGGTGCCTTGTTTGGCTTTGGTTTGGCGCTCTCGGGCATGATCCAACCGGAGGTGGTGCTGAGTTTTCTGCGCCTGCAAGATTTTGGCCTGATGCTGGTCATGGGCGGAGCGATTGCAGTCACCGCCACGGTGTACTTCTTCGCCCCCCGACGCTTGGCGCGCCCGCTGTGGGGAGCGGCCTTTATGAGCCGCATCACCACGCTGGATGCAGATTTGATTCGCGGCTCTGCCCTCTTTGGCATTGGCTGGGGTTTATCGGGCGTGTGCCCAGGCCCAGCCATCGCGGCGCTGGGCACAGGCAATTTGGAATTGCTGTGGTCTGTGGCGGGTTTGTTCGTGGGGGCCTTTCTCCATGGGCTTTTGCGTTCACGGCCCCGTGAGGCCGCCGTCAACTGAGGGAGGCCTTGCGGGAAACGCGGGGTCGCCCACTTCTAGATCTTTGGACCGCATGCCGCTTGCCGCCAATGCACTGAAAGGCGTCCCCGTATGACGCTCGTGATGGTGCTGGGCGTGTTCATCGGCGCCATCATGGGGCTCACCGGCGCTGGCGGCGGCATTTTGGCGGTGCCGGTCTTGGTGCTGGGACTGCCCTGGACACTGCAAGAGGCGGCCCCGGTGGCCCTGTTGGCTGTGGCCTCGGGGGCCGCGGTGGGCGCATTGGACGGCTTTCGCCACCGCCTGGTGCGCTACCGCGCGGGCATGCTCATGGCGGTGTGCGGCTGGCCCATGACGCGGGTGGGCCAGGATTGGGCGCGCGTCACGCCTCAAGCGTATTTGCTCGGTGCTTTTGCGCTCTTGATGCTGGTGGTGGCCTGGCGCTTCTTCCAGCAGTCTCAACAGACCGCGGCCCACGGCGACGACGCCCTGCGCATTGCCCATATCCACACCCACTCGGGGCGCTTCATCTGGACACCCCTGACCGCGCTGCTGCTCGCGGGCATTGGCACGCTCACCGGTTTGCTCACCGGCCTACTCGGGGTGGGAGGGGGATTTTTGATCGTGCCCCTGATGCGCCGCTTCACCCACTTGGCGATTCCTGGCATTGTGGCGACATCGCTGTTTGTGATTTCGCTGGTGAGTGGCGGCGGTGTGGTGAGTGCCTTGCTTGCGGGAGGGCATTTGCCCATGCCGGAGTCCGCCGGCTTCATGGCCTCCATGGTGGCAGGCATGCTGCTGGGGCGACGCGTCTCGCGCCAACTCTCCCCCGCCCATGTGCAACGCGGCTTTGCCCTTTTGCTGGCCTGTGTCTCGGTTTACCTCTTGACCCGCGCCCTGCAAGCCTGAGATACGGCCCCGCCCGCAGCGGAAATCGATTAAGATGACAAGTATTCTGTCATAGACAAAAGATTGGCGTATGCAGTTTTCTCGTCCTCTCTTCCTCTCTTTCTTGGCGGTCTCGTTCGCTTTGCTGCAAAGCTTGGCATGGGGTCAAAACCTGACCGAGAAGCTCCAGCAATTGCAGGCCGCGGAACTTGAAAAGTACCGCGCCATCCTCAATCAACCCATCGACCCCGGCGCGCTCACGCAAGAGAAGGTTCGTCTGCACCGCATGAAGGACCAAGCGGCGGTGATGATCAACGACATGGCCGCGAAGGAAGCCAACCTGCGCGAGTGGATCAAGATTGACCCCGTGGGCGGCCGCTGGATGCTGCGTGCGCACTGGTGGTACACCGGGCAAATTGAGCAATCCATTGAATTGGGTGAGCAACTCGTGGCGGAGACCACCAACCCCTACATGGCGGTGTTGGCGCGGGCGAACCTTGCCAAGGACTTCATTGATTCGTCCCAATTGGAAAAAGCAGAGCCCCTGGTTTTGCAGATGGAAAAGCTCATCAAATCGGACATGGCCAATTTCCGCAACAGCGGCGTGGGACAGTACTGGCTCAATGCGGCTGAAATGCTGTATTTCAAAACGCGCGCCGCGTTATTGGTGCGCAAGGGCAAGTGGGCGGAGGCGGAACAATTGGGACGCTTGTCACAGGAGCGGGCGCGCTTGCACCATGAACGCATGACCACGTTTATTCGCTCCCCGGAGGAGCAAGAGGTGCAAAAGCGAATGGTGATCTACGCGTTTGCCGATCAGGTCGCGCTGCTCAGTGCCATGGGCAAATGGATTGACGCGCAATGGGCGCTGCGCGATGCGTTTGAATACTCGCGCAAGGCTGGCTACAACGAAACCCACATGTACTTGGTCTATATGCTGACCTCGCGCATTCTCAATGGCTTGGGCTCGTTCGAGGAGGCGCTGGGTTACGCCCAAAAAGCCGAGATTTTGCAAACGGGCATTGCCGACAACCGGGGGCAGTCCTCACGCTGGATGCATGCGCGCATTCAACATTTATCGGCATTGATGGGGATGGGCAAATGGACCCAAGCCAACGAGGTGTTGAATGAAACCCGAACCCTCACCGCGCAAACTTCGCTGAATGCGGAGCGTGTACTGGACCCCAGCCTGGTGGCCTGGGTTTGGTTGCAATCAGGGGCGGCCGCGCAAGCCACGCCATTTCTGCAACAGCGCTTGGCAGAAACCGAGAAGCGCATGGGCAGACAGCATATGGCGCCGGCCCTGCAAGCGGGCATGCTGGGAGCGGCATTGGCCGCCCAAGGCAAACGCGACGAAGCCCTGCCCTACTTCGAGTGGGCGCACCAAGTCTTCACCGCGCCAGAATCCTTGACGGCGGACGACGGTGAGGACGCGCTGCAACGGCGCATGAAGCGCTTTGTGTTGGAGCGCTATTTGCGCTTGGGTGTGGCGCAAGCCCATCAAGATCCGGCCCAGGCCGAAAAAATGTTCCGCATAGCCGACTCGCTCAATGCCTCCTCGGTGCAATCTGCGCTCAACGACGCGGCCTCACGCGCGACCATTCGCCAGCCCAAACTCGCGGAACTGGTGCGCAAAGAGCAAGACGCGCGACAAGAAGCCGCCGGTTTATTGGCCTATCTGTCGGGCCAAAACACGGCGTCCGAAACCAAGGCCACCCCCATGGTGGTGGCGCAAATGCAAACACGCTTGCGCCAGTTGGAGCGTGAGCGCAAGACCATTAAGGAAACTTTGCAGCGCGAATTCCCCGAGTATTTCCAACTGCTACAACCCAAGGCGCCGGGGTTGCCCGAAATCGCCGCGCAACTCAAGCCCGACGAGGTGTTTTTGCAAGTGGTGAATTTGGAAGAATCGAGCTTCGTATGGGCAGTGGATTCGAGTGGGCAGGTTCGCTTCCATGCCTCAGACATGAATGCGCACCAACTGCAAGCTTTAGTCCACGCCGTGCGCAAGACGCTGGACGTGGCGGGCATGGGGCGCGATGCACCCCGCTTTGACCAAGCCCGCGCCAGCGCGATCTATCAGGCCTTGCTCGGCCCCATCGAGGCGAGCTTGGCGGGCAAGAAACACCTCATCGTGGCGACATCGGGCCCCTTGGCGCAAATGCCCTTGGCGGTGCTTCCTACCCGCGCGAGTGGTTCGCCGGGTTGGTTGATCGAGCAGCACGCCATCAGCCATGTGCCGGCGGCGAGCGGCTGGTTGGCGATTCAGAAATTGGCGCGGCGGCCCACCGCACCGGAGCCGCTTTTGGCTTGGGGCGACCCTGTCTTTGATTTGGCAAGCGCCAACCGCGCGGGGGGAGCGGGAGCTCAGGCCACGCGGGCCGTCGTCAACGCGGCATCGCGCAAGACGCGGGGGGCGCTGGAGTCTCTGGTGGACGCCCCCACCTACAGCCAAATTCCGCCACTGCCCGAGACGCGCGACGAGGTGCTGAGTTTGGCCAAAATCATGCGTGCCAACCCCGAGCAGGATCTCTTTTTGGGCTTGCGCGCAACGCGCCAATCCGTTTTAGAGGCGAACCAGCGCAATGTACTGGCGCAAAAGCGCGTGCTGGTGTTTGCCACCCACGGACTCTTGGCGGGGGACTTGCCCAACCTGAACCAACCCGCCTTGGCCATGGCCGCCACGGCCTCTGACAAAGAGTCTCCGCTCTTGACGCTGGAGGATGTGCTGGGCCTGAACATCAATGCCGACTGGGTGGTGCTCAGTGCTTGCAACACGGCAGGCGCGGATGGTCGAGCCGAGGAAGCCTTGAGCGGGCTTGCCCGAGGCTTTTTCTACGCTGGCGGGCGCAGCTTGCTGGTGACGCATTGGTCTGTGGAATCCGAGAGCGCGATGCTGCTGACCACCAAAACCTTTGATGCCTACAACCGCGACGCGCAACTGCGCCGTGCCGAGGCGGTGCGCTTGGCCATGCTGGAGGTGATGAAGGTGCCGCAGTTCCAGCACCCCGCTTTTTGGGCGCCCTACGCCTTGGTGGGCGAAGGGGGCCGTTGAGCGGCGGGGGCAGGATTAACGGATGAATTGATCCACGTAGCCCTCGCCCAAGCCGATGGCGGTGTAGTGGGCACGGCATTTGTCGATGCGGGTGAACACGTCGTCGTAGCCGGTGCAACGGCCATCGGGGTCGACGTAAATCATGGCCCCGTTGACCTGAAAGAGGGTGATCATCTCCTCCACGTCGGGGTCCACCACCAAGGTGTGGGTTTCGCCTGGGGCCTCATAAACATAGCCTCCCTCGGTGGCGACCCAGTCGTGTTCAAGGTAGCGCCACTGGCCTTTGATCACGTAGCCATGCACGGGTTGGGGGTGGCGGTGGCGCGAGAGCACACCGGCCTTGCGCACCTTCAGGAGGTTCATCCAGTACCCCCGCGAAGCACTCAAACACAGGGGGCGGAACCAGACGTTGTCGTCCACGGGCACCCAGATGCGTTCGTCTTGCGGTATGACATTGGGGATGACCAATTCAGGCGGCGACTCTTTGGGCATGGGGTGGCGATAGGCCTGCCATTTTTCGGAATCGGGGGGTACGGCTTGGGTCACAGCGGCGTCCTGTTCAGGTAATGAGATAACCACCGTCGATGGGCAAGACCACGCCGGTGACGAATTGTGCGGCCTGACTGGCCAAGAAGAGCACGGGGCCCGCCACGTCTTCCGGCGTGCCCCAACGCCCCATGGGGGTTCGCCCCAGAATGGCCGCGCTGCGCTGGGCATCGGCTTGCAGGGCCTGGGTCAGGGGGGTGGCGATCCAGCCCGGGGCAATGGCGTTGACGCGAATGCCCGCGGGCGCATGGGCGATGGCCAGCGATTTGGTGAGTTGGGCCACACCGCCCTTGCTCGCGCTGTAGGCCGGCACCAAGCCTCCGCCAAAGAAGCTCAACATGGAGGCGGTATTGATGATGCAACCGCGTGAGGCCGTGAGCAAAGGAATGGCGGCCTGGGCGGTGCGCAAACTGCCATTGAGGTTGATGTCCACCACGGCGGCGAAGGTGGCGGGGTCTTGCTCTTGACCGCGACGAATGACCCCAGCGCAATTGACCAGCACATTGAGCTGCTGGAGGGGGGCGAAGAACTGGGTGACGGCCTCGTCAGAGCGCACATCGAGCGTCGCAAACTGCACACCCAGGGTATCGGCTTGCTGGGCTTGTGCGACCTCCGCTGGCGTCGCGCCCGTGGCCATCACCTGCGCGCCCGCACGGGCAAACGCTTGGGCGATGCCGAGGCCAATGCCGCTGGTCGCCCCGACCACCACCACGTGTTGATGGTCGAACCGCAGATCGAGAGCCGCTGGAGACTGTGACATCGCTCATCCTTTTTGCAAAGCTTGCCCCGCAGACGTGGGGCATACGCCGTTTTGTCAGAATGGGTTGTATCACATCTTCGCCATCATGGCGCACCCGTGCGTTGTGCACCCCTGCGCCCATACCCAGCGCTCAAATGAGTTGGTGTTTTTTGGCCTTGATGACGGCCTGTGCACGGTTGAAGACGCGCAGCTCGCGAAACAAGTGGCTGAGGTGAACGTTCACCGTTTGCTCGCGGATATGGAGGACGTCGGCAATCCATTTATTGGGATGCCCTTGCGCAATCAGCTGGAGCACTTCCTGTTGACGCGACGTGAGGCGAAAGGCGTTAGCCCCCCGCGCACCACGCAGGGGAAGCGTGGTGGTCGAGGCCCACAAGCCCTGGAGCTTTTGGGTGATGTCCTCGGAAGTGGAACTCTTCGACAAGAACAAGCTGGCGCCCGCGTTCACCGTTCGCGGCTCCCACAAATGCGCCTCTAGACCGGAGAGGACCACCACGTGGGCGACATTGGGTTTGTGTTTGAAGGCTTTGATTCCCGTGAGGCCACTGAGACCGGGCATGAGGATGTCGAGCACGATCAACCAAGCGGTCTGGCTGGCTTGGTCAACGCAATCGAGCCCTTCATGGGCGCTACCGACCGCTTTGACGCTCACCCCATTGGGCGCAAACGCGTTCGCCAACTTTTCGCGAATCGCATCACGATAGACAGGTTGGTCATCGATGACCAGAATAGACTGCTGAACCATTCACAAACTCCAGGCCCTTATCGTACAGGATTGCCCGTACGAATATTCACTTGCTACCATTGAATTCATTATGAATCTTTTCGGCATATTATTAGACTTTATTTATACTTTTTAACCCAAGTCATCGCGAACTATCATGGCGCATGGCTGGCGGATGGGGTCCGCTCGCGGATTTTTGGGAAAAATCCAGATGACATTTCTGTCACGAATCTTCATGGCCTTCGGAGGGCTGTTTGCGCTGATTTGGGTGGGGCTATCGGCGGCGGTAGGCCATGGACTGGGGGCATCGGTTGACCCTAGCGCCCTTGCGGCCTCGCTGGCGCAACACCAGTTTCATGCCTTGGGCTTGATCGTGGTGGGGCTTGCCTTGAATCATCGCCCTTCGCGGTGGCTGGTGGCCGCAGGCGCTCTGATGCTGGTGGGCCTGTTCCTTTTTTGCCTCAACATGGATGCCCGCGTGCTCTTGGGCTGGGAAGCCACCCGGGCCTGGGTCCCGGTGGGGGGCTCGGCCTTCATGTTGGGCTGGCTGTGTTTTTGCGTCGGGCTTCTCAAGCCCGAGGGGGCCCCTCCCCACGATTGATTTTTTCGTCGACTCGGGGCAGTTAAACTGCGCCGATTACAAGAACCTTGACCTGCCCCAACCAAAGGAGACATGATGAATCGCCCAACCTTTCCCACACTTTTGATCGCAGCTGGTTTTTCCTGGCTCGGTTTGTCCGCCCAAGCGGGTGAAATTCGCGTGATGTGCTATCAAGACGGCATCGAATGCGAGGTGACGGCGGAACTGGCCAAACGCTTTGAGGCGCAGAACCCCGGCACGAAGGTGGTGGTCGACACCGTGCCCTATAAGACCATTCTGGAGCAACTCCCGGTGCAGCTGGCGGCTGGACAAGGCCCTGACATTGCCCGTGTGACCGATTTGGGGGGGCTCTCCAAGTACTACCTCGACATCTCCAAGGACTTGAAGAACCGCAAGACGCTGGACGAGCCTTTTGCCGCCACCGCCGCTTGGCTCGCGCCCACGCCGGGTGACAAAGGCATTTACGGCTTCATGTCGCAATTGACCATGACAGGCCCCTTTGTGAACAAAACGCTCTTTGAGCAAGCCAAAGTGGCCATGCCCGGCCCCAAGGCCACTTGGGATGAGTGGGCTGAAGCCACCCGCAAAGTGGCGCGCGCCACGCAAACCAAGGCCGCCATGGCCTGGGATCGTTCCGGACACCGTTTTGCAGGCCCCGCGATCAGCTTTGGCGCGAAATTGTTCGACGCCAAAGGCGATCCTGTCATTGATGCGGGATACCAAAACTCGGTCAACAAATTCGTGGCTTGGCACAAAGACGGCACCATGATGCGCGAGGTTTGGGCGGGCTCCGGTGGTTCGACCTACGCCTCCTCGATTGATGAGTTCATCAATGGCAATGTGGTCATGGTGCTTGCCGGGAGCTGGCAGATCGGCAACCTGCAAAAGAAGGTGGGCCAAAACTTTGATTGGGTAGCTGTGCCCAACCCCTGTGGTCCTGCGGCGTGCTCGGGCATTCCGGGCGGCGCCGCTTGGGTCGCCCTGAAGACCAGCAAATCGCCCAAGGAAACAGCGGCCTTCTTAGAGTTCATGGCATCTGAGCCCGCCTATGCCGAATTCACCGCACGCACCAACAATATCCCGGCACACGCCGGTTTGGCCAAGAAGGGTGTGAACTACACCCAGGCGGATGCGGCCTCGAAAGCCGCCCTGGGTGTCTTTGGCTCAGGCGTGGCCCAGCTCGCGCCTGTGGCTTATCGCTTCCAGGGCTATAAGTTCAACCGAGCCATCATGCTGCCCACCGTCACGCGGGTCACGCAAGCCATCGTGGGCGAAATGAGCCCCGAGGATGCCGTGCAGAAAATCAACGCTGACATGCAAGACGCGATCAAGCAAGCCCAAAAGTGATGGGGATTGATTCGTTGTTCCGGGCGGTGCAACGCCGCCTGGGTTTGCAGCGCATGGGGTGGCTTTTCGTCACCCCGAATTTGCTGGTGTTCTCGGTCTTTTGTTTCCTCCCCATCGCCATCAACGTGATTTACGCCACCTCGGGTGGCGTGAATTTGATGCCGCTGCAACGCCCATTCACGGGCCTGGAGAATTTTCAGATACTGTTTGAGTGCCAAAACTACGCCGATCTCTCCACATGCCGTAAAGATGTGTTTTGGCGCGCGATCTGGAACACCCTGACATTTAGCGTCTTGCAAGTAGGCTTGATGGTCTTGTTTGCCTTGATCACGGCCTTGGTGCTCAACCGCAAAATTGTGGGGCGGGGTTTTTGGCGTGGCGTGTTTTTCTACCCGGTGCTGCTCTCGCCGGTGGTGGTGGCCCTGATCTGGAAATGGCTGCTGCAGCGCCAAGGGGTGCTCAATGCCGGATTGGTGGGCCTGGGGTGGGAGCCCGTGGAGTGGCTCACCCAATCGGGCACGGCCTTTTTCTGGACGATTTTTGTCTCCATTTGGGCCCACATGGGTTTTTACACTTTGATTTTGTTGGCTGGGCTTCAAGCCATTCCCCGCGATTTGTATGAGGCGGCCGCTTTGGATCGGGCCAAGCCCTGGCGCGTGCTCACGCGCATCACCCTGCCCTTACTGATGCCCAACCTGATTGTGGTGCTTGTGCTCGCGGCGATTCGGGCAGTGCAAATTTTTGATGAGGTGTTTGTGCTCACAGGCGGGGGACCTGGCTCGGCGACCACGTTCATCGTGCAGTTCATCTACCAAACGGGGTTTGCCGAGCAGATTCACTTGTATGGCTTGGCTGCGGCGGCTTCACTGGCGCTGGCGTTTTGCTTGATGCTGCTCACCCTGGTGCAGTTGCGCATCTCGCGGGCCGGTCAAAACGAAAGTCGAGGCGAGTGAGATGCGCATACTTGATTTTCTCCTGCGCACCCGAGGCCGCCAACGGCTCGATTGGACCGACTACCTGAGCTACGGCTATTTGTTGCTGGGGTTGTTCACGCTATTTGCACCGGTGGTCTGGCTGATCATGTCCTCTTTCAAGACGGAAGCCGCGCTCGCCCAATTTCCGCCGAGCTTCTTGCCTTATGCGCAGTCGACCGTGACGGTGACAGGCTTTGACAAACCACTGCCCCTGTTTGAAGTGACGCTAGAGGACGGGAGGCGTCAAACGCTGGCGCAGGTCAATCGCGTGGGCATCATGGCCACCATGGTCGACCCGCAATCGCCGGATGAACGCCTCCGCGTGAACATTGCCCAGCGCAAACCCGTTGAATCAGTGGCGTTTGCGTGGTCGAACTACACCGACCTGTTTCAAAAATTCACTTTCGGAACCTACCTCTGGAACAGCGTGTTCATCACGGTGGTGGCCACCTTGCTGACTTTGTTGATCAACTCGATGGCAGCGTTTGGACTCTCCAAGTACCGCTTCAGCGGTCAGCGCGGCGTTTTGCTGCTCATTCTCTCCACACTGATGATTCCGCCCACCATCATTTTGGTGCCGATGTTCTTGGTGATCAATGAAATTGGCTTACTCAACAGCCTCTGGGGGGTGATCCTACCCGCGATTGCCACGCCCACTGGCGTGTTTTTGCTGCGCCAATACATGCTGACCATTCCGGATGAATTGCTGGAAGCCGCGCGCATGGACCACGCCAGCGAGTGGCGCATCTACTGGCGTATCGTGCTGCCGCTGTCGGCACCCGCGCTGGCCGTACTCGCCATTTTCTCGGTCATGTGGCGCTGGAATGATTTTCTGTTGCCCTTGATCGTGTTGTCGCGCAATGAACAGTTCACCTTGCAACTCGCCCTCAACGCCTTTCAGGGCGAGCTCAATACCCAGTGGCATTATTTACTGGCCATGACGGTGATCACCCTCTTGCCCGTCACCATCGTCTTTGCCTTTTTGCAAAGACACATCACGACCGGTATTGCCGGTGCGGGTGTGAAATAACTTTGATCGGATTGTCCTGTGTCAACGCTTGAACTTCGTGCTTTGCGCAAATCCTTTGGTACCACCGACGTGATTCATGGTGTGGATCTGCACGTTGCCGATGGCGAATTCGTGGTGTTTGTAGGGCCCTCGGGCTGCGGAAAATCCACGCTCTTGCGTCTTATTGCGGGGCTCGATTCCCCCACTGAGGGCGACATCTTGATGGATGGGCAATCCGTCAACGCCATTGGCGCGGCCGATCGGGGTTGCGCGATGGTGTTTCAGTCCTACGCACTGTACCCGCACATGACGGTTTACGACAACATGGCGTTTGGCCTGCAAAACGCCGGCGAGCCTGCCGACGCGATTGACGCCAAAGTCAAGGCGGCCGCGGCACAACTGCGCTTAGATGCTTTGCTACAGCGACGCCCCACCCAACTCTCGGGCGGTCAGCGCCAGCGGGTGGCGATTGGTCGCGCCATCGTGCGTCATCCCAAAATTTTCCTCTTTGATGAGCCGCTCTCCAATCTCGACGCCGAGCTGCGTGTCTCCATGCGCAGCGAACTGCGCGAATTGCACCGGCGTCTGCAAGCGACCTTGATCTATGTGACCCACGATCAAGTGGAGGCCATGACCTTGGCCGACAAAATTGTGGTGCTGCGTGCGGGCCGGATTGAACAAATCGGCACACCCGAGCAGCTCTACCAAAAGCCCTGCAATCCCTTTGTCGCTGGCTTCATCGGTAGTCCGCGCATGAATTTATTGCCAGCCACGGTGATGGCTCGGGCCCCGGCACTGGCCCGCCTCGTGCCCCCGGCCGCCGCGCTGGTGGGGGTACGGCCGGAGCACTGGCATTGGTGCGCAGATACCGAGGGCCTGCGCCTGCGCATTCAATCGAGTGAATACCTCGGTGGCGAGCGTCTCGTGCGGGGCTTGCTCGACGACGATAGCTTGGTGGAGCTTCGCACCACAGTCGAACGGGCCTACGGTATGGGCGAGGTGAGCTACATCGCAACGACGCCGCAACACCTGCATTTGTTTGATGCCCATGACCACCGCTTGGAGTCACCCAAACCATGAAACCCATTCAAAGTGCGGATTGGTTCTTGCAGCCTGGGGCCCCCGAGGCCGATGCCACCACGCGCTTGCACGATGGGGGGGAGTTGCGCGTGGTGTTCTTGGCCCCGCGCATGGCGCGGGTGACGTGGCAACCCCCCGGCGGTTTTCGCGAACCTCGAACCTGGGCGATTGCGCCTCGGGGAGAGGCCGACGCCCCGTGGCAAGGACGCGAGCGTGAGAGCCTGGAGGGCTTTAGCCGGCCTCAGGTCAAGCCTCAGGGCAATCACGGGCTGGCCACTGAGCGATTGGGTGTGACGCTGCAAGGCGGCGGTCAAGCCCCCGTGCGCTTGGTGTGGCGTGATTTGCAACGGGACCAAGTGGTGCTCGCCGATCGCGAGACGAGTGCTTACCTGCATGAAGCGCGAACGGGCATTGTGCGCCACTGCCTGGTGCGGGACCCGCAAGAGCATTACTATGGCTTGGGAGACAAAACCGGAGCGCTGAATTTGCATGGACGGCGTTTGCGGTGCTTGGGCCAGGATTCGATTGGTTATGACCCGCAGCATGGCGACCCGCTCTACAAACATTGGCCCTTTGTGCTCATGCGCACGACGGGAGGGATTTGGGTGGGGGTCTACTACGACACCCTCGCCGCTTGCACGTTTGACTTAGGCTGCGAACACGACAACTACCACGGACTGTTTCGCAGTCTGGATGTGGATGACGGCGACCTGGATTACTACGTGATGGTGGGCGACACCCCGGCGGAGGTGGTGGCGCAATTCGTCGGCCTCATTGGTGGAACGCACCTCCCACCCCGCTGGACACTGGGTTACGCTCAGACCGCCATGGGCTTGGCCGATGCCCCCGATGCGCAGGACCAACTCGCGCGTTTCATTGAACAATGCCAGCAGCACCAAATGCCCATCTCGGCCTTTCATTATGGGTCGGGCTATTCGAGCCGTGGCAAGCAGCGCTATGTGTTCACTTGGAATACATCGAAGTTTCCAGATCCGCAGGGGCTCAATGCGAAATTTGCCGCTGCGGGCATGAAGTTGGTAGCCAACCTCAAACCTTGTTTGCTCGACGACCACCCCAGCTATGCTGCCTTGGCCCAAGCCAAGGCCTTCATTGCCCACGCTCAAAGCGGTGAACCGGTGGTGGAGCCTTATTGGGACGGCCAGGGCTCCCATTTGGACTTCACTCAGCCGCAGGCGGTGCAATGGTGGCAAACGCAATTGCGCCAGCAGATTCTGGAAAAAGGCATTCAGATCGGCTGGAACGACAACAACGAATACGCCATCGGTGCCGACGACGCGCACAGCGCGGGCTGGGGTGAGCCCCTGCCCATGCACCGCAGCCGACCGTTGCACGCCCTCTTGATGACCCGCGCCACGTACGAGGCACAACGGGCTTTTTTTGCCACTTCAGCGGACGCCGCGGACTACGGCTTCACCATCACACGGGCGGGCCCCCCCGGCATTCAACGCTACGCGCAAACTTGGTCTGGTGACAACACCACGAGCTGGGCGAGCCTGAAGTGGAATATTCGCACGGGTTTGCAAATGGGACTCTCGGGCCTCTTCAATGTGGGGCATGATGTCGGCGGGTTTTTTGGCCCCCTGCCCGACCCCGAGCTCTTCTTGCGCTGGGTCCAGGCCTGTGCGCTCAACCCGCGCATGGTGATGAACTCGTGGAAGGCGGGCAATGTGAGCAACCTGCCATGGATGCACCCGACGGTCACCGATGCGGTGCGCGCCGCCTTGGGCTTGCGCTATCAGCTCCTGCCCTACCTCTGGCAGTGCTTTGAAGCTTCTCACCGCGAGGCTTGCCCCATCATTCGTCCCACTTTCTTCAATTTCCCGCAGGACGCGCAATGCTTCCACGACTGCGACGATTTCATGCTCGGGCCGGATTTGTTGGTGGCACCTGTCGTGGATGCGGGGGCTCGGACTCGGAGGGTCTACCTGCCCCAACTCCCCGCGGGCGGGCAATGGTTTGATTTTGAAACCCGCACGGCCTATGCGGCCGGTCAAAGCCATACGGTGGAAGCACCCCTGGCGCGCCTGCCCCTGTTTGCCCGCCAAGGGGCACGCATTCCCCTCTCGGCACCGCGCGCGGGGCAACTCGCACGACATGACGATCCGGTGGTGGAAACCCGTTGCTTTGATTGACGCCTTGGCCGAGCGTCTGTTGCCCTCGCGGGGGGTACCCCATGCAGGCCTTGAGGAATGCCGATTGGCACGCTCGAAATTTCCTGAATTCCCTTAGCGATTTTGCGCAATTTTTCGCCGCGGCGCGGCTTTTTCACCGGTATGCCTATCATGCCTCATGCCTCACGCCGTCAATTTAATCACCACCCTTGCCGCTGGCTTTGGCCTGGCCCTTTTGTTTGGGTTTATCGCGGCACGTTTGGGCCTGCCGGCCCTGGTGGGGTACTTGGTGGCCGGGGTGGCGATCGGCCCGGCCACGCCTGGCTTTGTGGCGGATGGTTCGATTGCAGCGCAACTGGCCGAAATCGGGGTGATGCTGCTGATGTTTGGCGTGGGCCTGCATTTCTCCTTGGATGATTTGAAATCGGTGCGCGGGGTGGCCTTGCCCGGTGCCGTGGTGCAGATGGCCGTGGCCACGGCCATGGGCTTTGGCTTGGGCCAACTCTGGGATTGGCCCGTTGGCGACTCCTTGGTGTTTGGCATCTCGCTTTCGGTGGCCAGCACGGTGGTCTTGGTCAAGGCTTTGGAGGCACAACACCAAGCCGACAGCGCGAACGGACGGATTGCGGTGGGGTGGCTGGTGGTGGAGGACTTGGCCATGGTTTTGGTGCTGGTGCTTTTGCCAGCACTTGCGCCCTTGCTGGGCGGCAGCGCGGGTGAGGCCAGCGCTTCGGGGGAGCCCGAGGGCTTGCTCAGCGCCTTGCTGCGCACCCTCGCGGGGGTGGTGGCCTTTGTGGTCTTCATGCTGGTGGTGGGACGGCGGGTCTTTCCCAAGCTGCTCTGGCACGTCGCGCGCACGGGCTCGCGCGAGCTCTTCACGCTGTGCGTGGTGGCTGCGGCGGTGGGCATTGCCTATGCCTCGGCAGCGCTCTTTGGCGTGTCGTTTGCACTGGGGGCGTTTTTCGCGGGCATGGTGTTGCGCGAATCGGAATTCAGCCAGCGGGCGGCGGAGCAGACCCTCCCCTTGCAAGACGCCTTTGCGGTGCTGTTCTTTGTATCGGTGGGCATGTTGTTTGACCCCCGTGTGCTGATCGAGCAACCTCTGGCGGTGCTGGCCACACTGCTCATTGTGATGGTGGGCAAAACCTTGGCGGCGGTATTGCTGGTGTTGATCCTGCGCTACCCCCTGCGCACCGCGCTGAGCGTGGGGGCGAGCTTGGCGCAGATTGGCGAGTTCTCCTTCATTTTGGCGGGCTTGGGTTTGAGCTTGGGCCTTCTCTCGCCGGCTGCACAGCACTTGATCTTGGCGGCGGCCCTGCTCTCGATCGCACTCAACCCCTTGGTGTTTCGGGCGGTCGAGGCACTGGAGCCTTGGCTGCTAGCGCAACCGTGGCTGCGGCCCTTACTGCAGCGGGCCGATCCCCTTGAGAGCCCGCTGGCGGAATTGCCCACCGACACAGACCGGCGGTTTTTGTCGCACCAAGTGATCGTGGTCGGTTGGGGCCGCGTGGGGCAAGGGATTGCCGAGCAGCTGCGAGCCAACGGCGTTGCCTATGTGGTGGCGGACGATCAACGCGAGCGGGTGGAGGCCTTGCGGGCGTCGGGCACCCCAGCGGTTTGGGGGGACCCGAGTGAGCCCTCCGTCTTGATTCAGGCCCATGTGCGTGAAGCCGATGTGCTGGTGTTGGCGCTCACCGATGTGGTGAAGGTTCGCCAGATTTGTGCCACGGCGCGCGCGCTCAACCCCGGCATTGCGCTGCTCATCCGCAGCCCCAACGCGGATGAAGCCGCACGGCTGCAAACGGACCTGGAGGCGGAGTTCTTTGTGCCTGAGCAAGTCCTGGCCGACCAGATGGTGCGACGCATTTTGGCTCTGCAACCCGGGCGCGCGCCGTAAGCACCCCGCGCGCCGGCCTTAGGCGTCGACGCCGTGCAAAGCCAAGAGGGTTCGCATGCGCGCCACAGCCAAATCGGGTTGGCCGAGCAGGTTAGCTTGATCGGCCAAGCGAAAGAGCTCGCACAGATGGGGCAGCGAGCGCGTGCTGTGTTGCCCCCCCACCATGACGAAATGGGGTTGGTGCCCATTGAGCCAGGCCATGAAGACAACGCCCGTTTTGTAAAAGCGGGTGGGCGCCTGAAAGATGTGGCGCGAGAGCGGCACGGTGGGCGCGAGGATGGCGTGAAAACGGGCGCTGTCGCCACGCGCGAGGGCTCCCAGGGCGGCGCTGGCGGCGGGGGCGATGGCGTCGAAAATGCCCAGCAACGCATCGCTGTGCCGGTGCACTTCCTCGGTGCCTTGGCCGTCTCCCGCGATCAGCTCGGCGTAGTTGAAATCATCCCCGGTGTACATGCGCACGCCTTTGGGCAAGCGACGGCGCAGGGCGATCTCACGGTCTTTGTCGAGCAGGGAGATTTTGATGCCATCGACCTTGCTCGCGTGCGACTGCATCACGCCCAAGGCGGTGTCGGTGGCGAGGTCGAGGTTGGCGTGCCCCCAGTAACCGGCGAGTTGGGGGTCGAACATGTCGCCCAACCAGTGCAAGATCACGGGCTCGCGCACTTGGCTCAGAATGTGGTCATAGACTTTTTCATAATCGGCGGGCGAGCGCGCAACCTTCACCAGCGCTCGGCTGGCCATGATGATGAGCTTGCCGCCCATGGACTCGATGGCCTCGATTTGTTCGTCATAGGCGCGGATCACTTGATCCAGGTGCGTGACTTTCGCCAAATCCAGATGGTCGGTGCCGCAGCCGCTGGCCACGCGTGCGCCTGGCACCGCGCGCGCCGCTTGCAGCGTGCGCGAGATGAGCTCACGCGAAGCGGCCCAGTCGAGGCCCATGCCGCGCTGGGCGGTGTCCATGGCCTCGGCCACACCAAGCCCAAGCGACCAAAGGTGGTGGCGGTAGGCCAAGGTGGTGTCCCAATCGATGGCGGCTTGAAGCCAAGGGTCACCCGGGGCGCGGGCGTCGGCCACCACATGGGCCGCGGAATACGCAATGCGATTAAAGGGTTCGACCGGACTTGCCGGCTGGGGCGTGCCGACCAGCCCATAGGGTTCGAGCTGGCCTTGGCGGTTGACGAGGGTGAGGGAGGTCATGGGTGGATCAGGGGCATTGCCCCAAGGGTGACATGGCAGAAAAATCCGGCAGCGTGGCGCTGGCAAAGCCCTCCGCAGCCAGACTGGCGATTTGGAGCTGCCCGCCCTCGATGCGCAAGCGAACCGCGCCGTGGCGATCGGTGTAGAGATCGGGGTGGGCGGCGAGGAAGGCCTGCTGTTCATGGGCGGGTCGTGAGGCCAGGCCGTTGACGTAATGATGGCCATTGCGCTCGACGTGGTCGATGCCGAGTAAGTTCACCAAGGCGAGGTCTTGCTGCAACGAAAGGCCCGCTTGCACCGTGAGGTCTTCACCCGACATGAAATAGCGGCGACCGGCGCCTTGGTTCCATTGGGCGCAACGGGCGGCATTGAGGATGGAGCGATAAACGCCCTTGCAGGTTTTGCTGGAAATACCCGCGTAGCCACAGGCCCGGGCTTGAAGGAAGGCGTCGAGTTCGCCATCGGATTCGTCGATGATGACGGGCCAACCGAGATCGATACTGGTGAGATCGGCGGCGAGGGCTTGTTGGCGGGCGATGGGCTGCTCGATGAAGAGAATGCTCTCACACAAGCGACGCAAAGCCGGGGTGGCGCGCATTTGCAACAACAAGGCCTGCAAGCCTTGGGCATCCGGGTACTGTTCGTTGCCATCCAAGGAGCAATGGTAGGGTTCGGCGATGGTGTCGAGCACGCTGGCGATGGCACGCAGGCGTTCAATATCCGCAGCCACTTGGCCACTGACCTTGAGCTTGAAGTACCGGTGACCATACTGGGCCACGACTTCTTCCAAGGTTTCGGGCAAACCGTCGTTGACGGGCTCGATCACGTCGGCGCGGGTGATGGCGTCGACCAAGCCCACGGTGTGGCGGGCGTGTATGCGCTGGGCGGGGGTAAGCGTGGGCAAGAAGGCGTCAAAGTCGTGCTCGGCAAAGGCCGGGTGGCGGCCGTCGATGCCCACCGCGTTGTGCTGCATGAGGGCATAGAAAGACTGGTGCGTGAGACGCCCCAAGGCGTCGATGACGGCACGATCGATCAAGGCGGGGCCGTAATTGGCGAGCAAGGGGTTGAAGCCTGCGGTGGCCGCACGGTCTAGGTG
>VEQC01000091.1 GCA_018883455.1 Limnohabitans sp.
GGGCAAGGGCATCACCTTTGACACAGGGGGCATCTCGCTCAAACCCGGCGCGGGCATGGATGAAATGAAATTCGACATGTGCGGTGCGGCCAGTGTGCTGGGCACCTTCGAGGCCTTGGGCCATGCGCAGATCGAACTCAATGTGGTGGGGCTCATTCCCGCTTGTGAAAACATGCCCAGCGGCACGGCCACCAAGCCCGGTGACGTGGTCACGAGCATGAGCGGACAAACGATTGAGATCCTCAACACCGACGCCGAAGGGCGCCTGATTTTGTGCGACGCCCTCACTTACGCCAAGCGCTTCAAACCGCAAGCGGTGATCGACATCGCCACCCTGACCGGGGCCTGCGTGATCTCGCTTGGGCATGTGCGCAGTGGCCTCTTTGCCACCGACGACCACCTGGCGGTGGCGCTCACGGTGGCGGGCGAGACCGCGCTCGACCCCTGCTGGCGCATGCCGCTCGACGATGAATACGCCGAGGGCTTGAAATCCAATTTCGCCGACGTGGCCAACGTCGCCGGGCGCGACGGCGGGGCCATCACCGCGGCCAAGTTCCTCCAGCGTTTTGCGGCCGATTTTCCCTGGGCGCACCTCGACATCGCAGGCTCGGCCTGGAAGAGCGGTGGGGCCAAAGGGGCCACGGGCCGCCCGGTGCCGCTCTTGTTCCAATACCTTTGCCAACGCTGCGAGGCCTGAATTCCGCCATGACCACCCAAGTGGCGTTTCACTTCAACGCTCAGGACAAACCGCTCTACGTCTGTCGCCTCTTGCGCAAGGCCTGGTTGAGCGGGGCTCGCGCGGTGGTGTTGGCCTCTCCCGCAGAGCTTGACCGCATCGACCCGCAACTCTGGACGCTCGCGCCGCAGGAGTTCATTCCCCATGCCCGTTGGGGCCAGACGCCGCCAGCCGTGCTCACGGCTTCGCCCATTGTGCTCACAGCGGAGGTGGCGACGGGGCTGCCGCACCGCGAGGTGCTCATTCATCTGGGCCAGGAGATGCCCCCGCAATGGAATACCTTTGGGCGGGTGATTGAGGTGGTGGGGCAGGATGAGGCCGATCGGCTACAGGCCCGACAGCGCTGGAAGGCTTACACGCAGGCGGGATATGCCATTGAGCGGCATGATTTGATGATAAAGTGATTCGCTTGTTTCGTTTCACCCTCTGATTCAACTAAAGGAGATTCTCATGCGTGTTGCGTTGACCCCAGTCGCCATCCTGGCGCTCACAGCCTCGGTGGGTTCTGTCTGGGCGCAGGACCTCGTGGTCAAAATTGGTCATGTGGGGCCCATCAGCGGGCCGATTGCCCACCTGGGCAAAGACAATGAGAACGGCGCACGTTTGGCGGTTGAGGAACTCAACGCGCGCGGCGTCATGATTGGCGGCAAGAAAGCCAAGTTTGAGCTGATTGCCGAAGACGACGCGGCCGATCCCAAGCAGGGCACTGCTGCCGCCCAAAAGCTGGTGGACGCCAAAGTCAGTGGGGTGATTGGCCACCTCAACTCCGGCACCACGATTCCGGCTTCCAAAATCTACAACGACGCGGGCATTCCCCAAATCTCCCCTTCCGCCACCAACCCCAAGTACACCCGTCAAGGCTTTAACACCGCGTTCCGCGTGGTGGCTGACGACGTGCACTTAGGCGGCACCTTGGGGCGCTATGCGGTGAAAGACCTCAAAGGCAAATCCATTGCCGTGATCGACGACCGCACGGCCTACGGCCAAGGCGTGGCCGATGAGTTTGAAAAAGCGGTGAAGGCCGCCGGCGGAACCGTGATTGGTCGTGAGTTCACCTCTGACAAAGCCACCGATTTCATGCCCATCCTCACCACCCTCAAAGGCAAGAAGCCCGATGTGGTGTTCTTTGGGGGCATGGACGCGGTGGGCGGCCCCATGCTCAAACAAATGAAGTCACTGGGCATCAGCGCCAAGTTCGTGGGCGGTGACGGCATCTGCACGACCGAACTCATCAAGCTCGCGGGCGACGCCATGGCCGATGGTCAAGTGGTGTGTGCCGAGGCCGGTGGTGTGGATGGCAACTTGAAGAAAGCCATGGACGACTTTGGCGCGCGCTACAAGAAGCGCTTCAACGATGACGTCAAACTCTACGCACCCTATGTGTATGACGCGGTCTTTGTGATGGTCGATGCCATGCAGCGCGCCAAGTCGAGCGACCCCGCCAAGTACCTCCCCGAGTTGGCCAAGACCAATTACAAGGGGGTGACGGGTACCATCGCCTTTGACAACAAGGGCGATGTGAAAAACGGCGCTTTAACGCTATATACCTACAAGACAGGGAAGCGCGATCCGATTGCCGTCGTGCGTTAATCTGTCCCTGGTGCGTCGCCTACGGGTGACCCCATAGGTCAGCAGCCCTTCGGGGCTGCTTTTTTTATGCCAAAGTATTGCAAGTGAGGTCCTTGGCGATGGACACAAAATTTTTTCAAAAAACTTGTCTACCGAACCGAAAACCCATGCGTTGTGGATGGGAACGCTGTTCCGCAGGAGTCAAAATTGGACAAGTCGTCGTTGCGTATCGATCCCCCCGAAGTCGCCATTGAGCGTCGCTTCAAAGTCCCGTTTGCTGAACAAAAGGGTCTCAAAACCGCTTTTGACCGCATCCGGTTCCAACTCGCGCAAGAGGCCGAGCAGCGTAGCCGCCCGGTCTCCAAGGTTTACAACGGTTTCCGCGCCGTCAAGGCCTGATCGCTTCTCTCTCACAACGGGCCCTGCGGGGCCCGTTCGTGTCTTAGGCCACTTCGGCCACCAGCTCAATTTCCACACACGCCCCCATGGGCAGTTGTGCCACACCAAAAGCGCTGCGCGCGTGGGCACCCCGCTCGCCAAAGACCTGGCCGATGAGCTCGCTGCAGCCGTTGGTCACGAGATGATGCTCGGTAAAGCTGGGGGTGGAGTTGACCAAACTCATCACCTTGACAATGCGCACCACCCGGTTGAGGTCGCCCACGGCGGCTTGGAGCGTGCCCATGAGGTCAATGGCCACGGCGCGCGCCGCTGCCTGGCCTTGCGCGGTGTCCATGGTGAGCCCGAGCTGGCCCACCCAAGCCTTGCCGTCCTGCTTGGCAATATGGCCGCTTAGAAAGACCAGGTTGCCGCTGCGCACAAAAGGCACATAAGCGGCGGCGGGGGTGGCAACCGGGGGCAGGGTGATGCCCAGTTCTTGGAGTTTGGCGTTGATGTCCATGCTTGACCTTATTCAATGGGAGCCAAATTGTAGGGGGGCTCAAGAAGACGGGTTTGGGGCCGATTTTCTGGGGGTCAAGGAGAATCGTGCCATGCGGGGTTTGCATTTCATCGTGGGATTGCTGAGCTTGGGGCTCTGCCCGTGGGCCTGTGCCCAATGGAGTGAGCTGCTCAAAGAAGAGGAAGTGGCCTATTACATGGACAAGGCCTCGGTCATGCCCGTGCACGTCTCCCGCTACGTTTGGACGTTGGTGGACTTGAGCAAGGAAGAGAAGTCCCCCACGGGCGACAACTACCGCTCCTCCATGGTGCGCTGGCGCGTTTACTGCAAGAGCGACACCATCATTCCCATTTCCGTGAGCTACTTTGAAAAGCCCATGGGCAAAGGGCGCGAAGTCACCAAGCAGGATGTGCAGGAGTTTCGCACCCGTGAGACGCCCATTCGCCCCAACACCTACCTTGCTGCCCTGAAAAAAGAAGTCTGCGCCCCACGCGAGTCCGCGGGCAGTTAAGCGCGGCTGACGCGACCGCGCCAGCGCCACCTCCCCCCGCTTCACCCATTCGCCCGAACAATCCCTCGTCAGGAGGGCGGACGATTCGTGCGCATATTGGCGTTGTCCTTAGGCGTGATCACGGGCACGGCGTTACAGGGCGTGCAGTCCGAGCCATGGCCCTTATCGGCCTTGGGGGGCGTGGGCCTGTTGCTGATCATTGGGGCCTGGGGGGATGGCCGCTTGGCCCCGGGCCCGCGCCAAGCCCTCTGGGTCTGGGCCTTGACAAGCCTGCTCGCGGCCGCTGGGGTGAGTTGGCGCAGCCAACAGCAACTCGCTGGGGCCCTCGCCACCGCCATGGAGGGTCAGGTGGTGTGGCTCGAAGGCTGTGTGGACAGCCTGCCGCAAGCACAGACCACGGGTTGGCGGCTCGAACTCGAAGTCACCCACTGGCGCGCCTTGCCGACCCAAACCCTCGAGGGCCCCCGCCCGAGCCGGGTGCTGCTCACCGGCGGCCACGATGCCGAGAGCGCGGGCAGCGCTCCCGCTGCCGGGGAGTGCTGGGGTTTTGCGGCACGCCTCAAAGCTCCGCATGGCAACCGCAACCCGGGTGGGTTTGATGCCGAACTCTGGCTCTGGGAGCGCGGCATCAACGCGACCGCCAGTGTGCGCCGGGGCCGCCTGTATCCGCCCCCCGTGCGCTTGTCGCCAGCCCCGTCTTGGCGCATGGGCGTCTGGCGTGAGCGCGTGCGCCAGGCCATCCGCTCGGCCCTGGGCACGCACGCGCAAACCGGCAGCGTGGTGGCCTTGCTCGTGGGCGATCAAGCCAGCTTATCGGCCCCGGCTTGGAACCTCTATCGCCAAACCGGTGTGGCCCACCTCATGTCCATCTCGGGTTTGCACATCACGGGCTTGGCTTGGCTGGCCACCGCGTGCGTGGGTGGTTGTGGCGCCGCAGTGACCGGGTGTCGGCCGCGCGGCCTTGGGCCTTGCGTTGGCCCACCCCGTGGGTGGCACCGTGGGTGGGGCTGGGCGTGGCATGCCTCTATGCGGCGTTTAGCGGCTGGGGGCTGCCTGCGCAGCGCACCTTGCTCATGCTTGCCCTCGCACGTGGGCTCCAAGCCATGGGCAAGCAGTGGCCAGCCACGACCGGGCTCGTCTTCATCGCGGCAGTGTTGCTGAGTCTCGACCCCTGGGCTTTGTTTCAGGCGGGGTTTTGGCTGAGTTTCGGTGCGGTGGCGCTGCTCATGCTGGGGACGGCGCCTGAGGCCGCGAACGCCACACGCTGGGGCGTCGTGCATCGCTTGGTGCGCGAACAAACCCTCATGAGCCTGGGGCTCGCGCCGCTCACCTTGGGTCTGTTTCAACAATTCTCGGTGGTGGGATGGCTCGCGAATTTGATCGCAGTGCCTTGGGTCACCCTGGTGGTCACGCCGCTTTGTTTGCTGGGGCTGTTGTGGTCGGGGTTTTGGTGGGCGGCGGCCACGGCGCTTGACGCGCTCACGACGGGCTTGGCGGTGTTGGCCCAGTGGCCGCTGGCCGTGGCCTCACTCGCCGCACGGCCCACTTTTCTCTGGGGCTTGGCGCTCGTTGGCATGGGGTTGGCGGTTTATCGGGGCCCCGCCTGGAGTCGGGCGCTGGGGCTGTGGGCCATCGGCCCCTTCTTGTTTTGGCAGCCGGCGCGCTTGGAGGAGGGGCGCTTTGCCTTGCTCGCCGCCGACGTGGGCCAAGGCCAGGCAGTGCTGGTGCGCACGCGCGGGCACGATTTGCTCTATGACACGGGCCCGCGCTTGGGGCCCAGCGCAGATGCGGGGGAACGCATCGTGGTGCCCTGGCTGCGTGCCCTGGGGGCCAGCCCCGAGCGGGTGGTGCTCAGCCATGTCGATGCCGATCACAGCGGCGGGCTCGACACCGTCATGGCGGCGCACCCCCAAGCGCAGTTGTGGGCGTCCATTCCCAACGATCATCCCTTGGGCCAGCGCCATGCCTTCGTGCCCTGCGCGGCAGGGCAATCTTGGACTTGGGACGGCGTGCAGTTTTCCTTTTGGCACCCCGGGCCAGACACACCAATCGAGGCCTCCACCAACAACCGCAGTTGCGCCTTGCGCATGGAGGATGCGCAGGGCGTGGTGGCGTGGTTGGTGGGCGATATCGAGGCGCGGGCCGAGGCCGAGCTGATCCGCCGCGCGGGGACAGCCCTCCAAGGGGATTGGCTGCTCGTGCCCCACCATGGCAGTCGTACGTCTTCCACACCAGCCTTTGTGGCGGCGGTCGCGCCGCGTTGGGCGGTGGTGCAGGCGGGTTATCTCAATCCCTATCGGCATCCGCGAGCCGATGTGCTGGCTCGCTACCGGGCCCAGGGCACGCGCGTGCGCACGACCGTGGCCTGTGGCACCCTGACGTGGCAGAGTGCGAAACCCGAGCAAATGGATTGTTGGCGAGAGCGGGCCGCGCCCATTTGGCGGCACCGCCAGCGCGAGGTGGCCGAGGATTAACCGCCGCGGCGCATGAGGTCGAAGAAGTCGACGTTGGTCTTGGTCGCCTTCATGTTCTTGAGCATGAGCTCCATGCTCTCGATCTCGTCCATGTTGTACATGAACTGGCGCAGAATGCGCGTCTTTTGCAGGATTTCCGGCGGCAACAAGAGCTCTTCACGGCGAGTGCCGCTGCGGTTGAGCTGGATGGCCGGGAAGACGCGCTTTTCATACAGGCGACGGTCGAGGTGAATCTCGCTGTTACCCGTGCCTTTGAATTCTTCAAAAATCACTTCGTCCATGCGGCTGCCCGTGTCGATCAGCGCCGTGGCGATGATGGTGAGCGAGCCACCTTCTTCCACATTACGTGCCGCACCAAAGAAGCGCTTGGGGCGTTGCAGGGCATTGGCGTCCACACCGCCGGTGAGCACCTTGCCAGAGGAGGGCACCACGTTGTTGTAGGCGCGGGCCAGACGGGTGATGGAGTCGAGCAAGATGACCACGTCTTTTTTGAGTTCGACCAAACGCTTGGCGCGCTCGATGACCATTTCGGCTACGTGCACGTGTCGCGCGGCCGGTTCGTCAAACGTGGAGGCAATCACTTCACCGCGCACGCTGCGCTGCATCTCGGTCACTTCCTCGGGGCGCTCATCGACGAGCAAGACCATCATGTGGCTGTCGGGATAGTTGGCCGTGATGGCGTGGGCGATGTGCTGCATCATTACCGTCTTGCCGCTTTTGGGCGGGGCCACGAGCAAGGCACGCTGGCCTTTACCGATGGGGGCGATGATGTCGATGATGCGGCCGGTGATGTTTTCTTCGCTCTTGATGTCGCGCTCAAGCCGCATGTGCTCCTTGGGGAAGAGCGGCGTGAGGTTTTCAAACATGATTTTGTGCTTGTTGTTCTCGGGCAGATCGCCGTTGACCTTGTCAAGCTTGGTGAGGGCAAAGTAGCGTTCGCCATCCTTGGGAATGCGCACCTCACCCTCGATCATGTCGCCCGTGTGCAGGTTAAAGCGCCGCACTTGGCTCGGGGAGATGTAGATGTCGTCGGTGCTCGCGGTGTAGCTCGTGTCAGGACTGCGCAAAAAGCCAAAGCCGTCGGGCAGGATTTCCAACACCCCGTCGGCAAACACCTGCTCACCCGCCTTGGCGCGCTTTTTGATGATGGCAAACATCAGCTCTTGTTTGCGCATGCGGCCAGTGTTTTCGATTTCGAGGGCTTCGGCCTGCTTGAGCACTTCCGAGACGTGCAAGGCTTTGAGTTCGTTGAGGTGCATGGATGACTCCTGCGGGAGTTCTAAAGAAGGTTACGGGGGGAAAAGGGCTTGAGGGCGATACGCCTCAGCCTCGGGGGACGGTGACCCCGCCATCCACCGCCGGTGAGGGGCGAATCGGGGTCAGGCCACAAATGCGATTATGACAGGAAAAACGGGGCTGCCAGCCAAAGAAATCGGGGCGCCTGCAAAAACAGCTTAGCCCCGTACGCGCATCAGGCGAGTTGCTGGTCGATGAACTGGGTGAGTTGGACTTTGCTCATGGCGCCCACCTTGGTCGAAGCCAATTGGCCGCCCTTGAAGAGCATGAGCGTGGGAATGCCGCGAATGCCCAATTTGGCCGGAATGTCGCGGTTTTCATCGACGTTCATTTTGGCAATTTGCAAACGACCGGCGTATGCGGCCGCCACCTCATCCAGGATGGGGGCAATCATGCGGCAAGGGCCACACCATTCGGCCCAGTAATCGACCAGAACGGGTTGTTGGGATTGCAACACCTCCTGCTCGAAGGTGGCATCGGTAATGTGCTTGATCAGGTCGCTGGCCATCAAGGGTTCCTTTTTTGGGAGTGCGGGGAAAGTGTACCAAGAAGCTGCCGCCCGTTGGACGGGGAGGGAATTAAGGGGCGCACGCTAGCCAAAACGCAGGTGCAGACTAACGGTCCGAGGAGCCGGTAGAGGGTGACGAGCCTTGACCCCGGCACTGGCTCCACAGTTAGGGCTGCTTGGTTCCCCACCTGACCCGGTTGGCCGCTTCACCATGCGGGAAGGCCCGTCGCGTTCGATTGTAGGTCACTTAGAATGCGCGTGCTATGTCTTATTTGGTGTTGGCTCGCAAGTACCGCCCCCGGACCTTCTCTGAAATGGTCGGGCAGCCGCATGTCGTGCAGGCCCTTGAGAATGCGCTCACCAGCCAAAGGCTTCACCACGCGTATTTATTCACGGGCACGCGCGGGGTGGGCAAAACCACCGTCTCGCGCATTCTGGCCAAATCGCTCAATTGCCAAGGCGCCGATGGGCAGGGCGGTATCACGGCGCAGCCGTGTGGGGTGTGCGCAGCGTGCCAGGATATCGACGCAGGTCGGTTTGTCGATTACACCGAACTCGATGCAGCCTCCAACCGTGGCGTGGAGGAGGTGCAGTCGCTCTTAGAGCAAGCGGTCTATAAACCGGTGCAGGGGCGCTTTAAGGTCTTCATGATCGATGAAGTCCACATGCTCACCAACCACGCTTTCAACGCCATGCTCAAGACCTTGGAGGAACCCCCGGAGTACCTCAAATTCGTCTTGGCCACGACCGATCCCCAAAAGGTGCCGGTCACGGTGCTCTCCCGCTGCTTGCAGTTCAATTTGCGGCCCATGGCGCCCGAGACGGTCATGGAGCACCTCGCGCAGGTGCTGGCGCAGGAGTCCATCGCGGCAGACCGCCAAACCTTGCGCCTGATCGCCCAAGGCGCGCGCGGCTCGATGCGCGACGCACTGAGCCTGACGGATCAAGCCATCGCCTTCACTGGCGGGCAGCTCGACGCCCAAGCCGTGGCACAAATGCTCGGCACGGTCGATCGCGCCCATGTGTTTGGCTTGATCGCGGCCTTGGCGCAGGGCGATGGAGCGGATGTTTTGCAACGCGTGGAAGCGTTGCGCACGGAAGGTCTGAGCGCTGCCAATACCCTGGAAGACATGGCCCAGGTGCTCCAGCGCATGGCCGTCTGCCAAGTGGTTCCCGGCGCCTCGGAAAACGACGCAGATCCCTACGCCGCGCAGATTGCCGAGCTCGCGGGCCAATTGCCGGCCGACGAAACGCAATTGCTCTACAGCCTGTGCTTGCACGGTCGGCAGGAAATCGGGCTCGCACCCGATGAATACAGCGGACTGACCATGGTGCTGCTGCGCCTCCTGGCCTTCAAATCCCCCGAGGCGGGATTGGCTGAAAAAAAAAGTCCGCAGCTAACGTCTAGCCCGGCTAAGGACATCGCGCCTGCTGCGCCTGTTGCCCCTGCCGCCCCTGCCGCCCCTGCCGCCCCTGCCGTCGGGGTCGGGGTCGGAGCCGGGG
>VEQC01000092.1 GCA_018883455.1 Limnohabitans sp.
ATGTTACGGCAAGCGTGTGACAGAAATCGGTCACATATTCCGACGGTATTGCCCACCCACCTCGAACAGGGCGTTGGAGATCTGGCCCAAGGAGCAGCAGCGCACGGCGTCCATCAGCACCTCAAAGACGTTGGTGTTGTGAATCACCGCTTGGCGCAGGCGCTCGAGTTGGACGCTGGCGTCATTCGCATGGCGCGCGTGGAAGGCTTGCAGGCGCTGGAGTTGCGACTGCTTTTCTTCCTCGGTCGAGCGTGCGAGCTCCAAGGCCTCCGGAATCGGGTCGCCTTTGGGGTTGCGGAAGGTGTTGACACCAATGATGGGGTACTCGCCCGTGTGCTTGAGCATTTCGTAGTGCATGCTCTCATCTTGGATACGACCGCGTTGGTAGCCCGTCTCCATGGCGCCGAGCACACCGCCGCGCTCGGCAATGCGTTCGAATTCAGCCAGCACGGCCTCTTCCACGAGTTCGGTGAGCTCATCAATGATGAACGCACCCTGATTCGGGTTTTCGTTCTTCGCCAAGCCCCACTCACGGTTGATGATGAGCTGAATTGCCATGGCCCGGCGCACGGAATCTTCCGTGGGCGTGGTGATGGCTTCGTCAAACGCGTTGGTGTGCAGGCTGTTGCAGTTGTCGTAAATGGCGATCAGCGCTTGCAAGGTCGTGCGGATGTCGTTGAACTGGATTTCCTGCGCGTGCAGCGAACGCCCGGAAGTCTGGATGTGGTATTTGAGCTTTTGGCTGCGCTCGTTCGCCCCATACTTGTCACGCATGGCCACGGCCCAAATGCGGCGGGCGACCCGGCCCAGCACGGTGTACTCCGGATCCATCCCGTTGCTAAAGAAGAACGAGAGGTTGGGTGCGAAGTCATCAATGTGCATCCCGCGCGCAAGATAGGCCTCGACGAAGGTAAAGCCATTGGAGAGCGTGAAGGCGAGCTGGCTGATCGGGTTGGCCCCAGCCTCCGCAATGTGGTAGCCGCTGATCGAGACGCTGTAGAAATTGCGCACTTGGTGGTGCACGAAGTACTCGGCAATGTCACCCATCACCTTGAGGCTGAACTCGGTGCTAAAGAGGCAGGTGTTTTGGCCTTGGTCTTCCTTGAGGATGTCGGCCTGCACCGTGCCCCGCACGTTTTGCAGCACCCAAGCGCGAATTTTGGCGGTCTCGGTGTCGGTGGGATCGCGCCCGTTGTCGGCCTTGAACTTTTCAATTTGTTCAATGGCGGTGTTCATGAACATCGCCAAAATGGTGGGGGCCGGACCATTGATCGTCATGGAGACGCTGGTGGTCGGGTCGCACAGGTCAAAGCCGCTGTAGAGCACCTTCATGTCGTCCAGGGTGGCAATGCTCACGCCGGAGTTGCCCACCTTGCCATAAATGTCCGGCCGCGCGTCTGGCTCGTGGCCATAGAGGGTGACCGAATCGAAGGCGGTGGAGAGACGCTTGGCCGGCATGCCCTCGGAGAGCAACTTGAAGCGGCGGTTGGTGCGGAAGGCGTCCCCTTCGCCCGCGAACATGCGGGTGGGATCCTCGCCCTCGCGCTTGAAGGCAAAGGTGCCGGCAGTGTAGGGGAAGCTGCCGGGTACGTTCTCCAGCATCAGCCACTTGAGAATTTCGCCGTGGTCTTCGTATTGCGGCAGGGCGACTTTGCGAATCTTGGTGCCACTCAAGCTGGTGGTGGTGAGCGCGGTGCGGATTTCCTTGTCGCGAATCTTCACCACGTATTCATCGCCTGCGTAGGCTTTTTGCATGTCAGGCCATTGTCCGATGAGCTTGCGCTCAGCCGCACCCAAATGCGCTTCGCGTTGGGTGGCCAGGTCAAGCGCGGCTTCAGACGCTTTGGCGCGTCCGGGTTTGTCCACTTCGAGCATTTGCGCGGCAGCCCGCAGTTGTTGAATTTCGCGCGCGAGGCGCGATTGCGCATGCGCACGCTTCTTGTATGCGCGCACGGTATCGG
This sequence comes from Limnohabitans sp., assembly GCA_018883455.1. Taxonomy (GTDB): domain Bacteria; phylum Pseudomonadota; class Gammaproteobacteria; order Burkholderiales; family Burkholderiaceae_C; genus Limnohabitans. The sequence continues at coordinate 1,962 of VEQC01000092.1, forward strand.
CAATCTCGGCCAAGTAGCGTGTGCGCGCGGGCGGGACGATGGGCGTTTGGTTCGTGCTGTGGCGTACGGTCACCACCGGCAGACGGCCTTCCTGGGTAGGCAGGCCAAGCTCGGTCAGGCGGGGCTTGAGGGCTTGGTAGAGGGCGGTGACGCCGTCGTCGTTGAAACGCGCGGCCATGGTGCCAAACACCGGCATCTGGTCGGGCATGACGGTGAACGCCTCCTTGTTGCGTTGCACCTGCTTGCACACATCGCGCAAGGCGTCGCTCGCCCCCTTGCGATCGAATTTATTGATGGCGACAAACTCGGCAAAGTCGAGCATGTCGATTTTCTCGAGCTGGCTGGCGGCACCAAACTCGGGCGTCATCACATAGAGGGGGACGTCCACATGGGGCACGATGGCTGCGTCGCCCTGACCGATGCCCGAGGTCTCGACAATCACGAGGTCAAAGCCCGCGCACTTGGCCGCCGCGATCACATCGGGCAGGGCCGCGGAGATTTCGGAACCAAAGTCGCGCGTGGCCAAGCTGCGCATGAACACGCGCGCGCCCTGTTGCCAGGGGTTGATGGCATTCATCCGGATGCGATCACCCAGCAGGGCGCCGCCACTCTTGCGCCGCGAGGGGTCAATGGAGATCACCGCCACGCGCAGACGGTCTTCTTGGTCTAGGCGCAGGCGACGCACCAGCTCGTCCGTGAGCGAGGACTTGCCCGCCCCGCCCGTGCCCGTGATGCCCAGCACCGGCACCTGGAGGCCTTGGGCTTGTTTTTGCAGGGCTTGCACGAGGGGGGCGTCGGCTTGGCCATTCTCCAGCGCGGTGATGAGCTGGGCCAGACGGCGCCAAGCCATTTCATCGTGGCCTTGAATCTCGCTCACCGCCTTGGGGGCATGCACCGAGAGGTCTTGGTCGCAGCGCATGATCATCTCGCCAATCATGCCTTGCAGGCCCATGCGCTGGCCGTCTTCCGGGCTGTAAATGCGCGTGACGCCATAGTCCATGAGTTCGCGAATTTCCGCCGGCACGATCACCCCGCCGCCACCGCCAAAAACCTGGATATGGCCGCCGCCACGCTGGCGCAGCAAATCCACCATGTATTTGAAGTATTCGACGTGGCCGCCCTGATAGGAGCTAATGGCGATGCCTTGCACATCCTCTTGCAAGGCAGCCGTGACCACCTCGTCGACCGAGCGGTTATGGCCGAGGTGAATCACCTCGGCGCCCATGCCCTGCAAGATGCGGCGCATGATGTTGATGGCGGCGTCGTGGCCATCGAAGAGGCTTGCGGCGGTGACAAAGCGCACCTTGTGGGTGGGGCGGTAGTTGGCCAGGGCTTGAAACTCGGCGGACAAATCGGTCATGCGTCTCTCCTGATCCCGCGAGGGGCGGGTACAACAAGTTTACGTTTACGTAAACGTCAATCATAGCCAAAGCGACTCAGAATGTCGAGTGGGGTTTCATTAGAGCAAAAAAAACCAGCCCCGGGGGGCTGGTCGAAATAAGGGGGTTAACTTAGCGGTAGAGCACCTGGGGCAGCCAAAGGCCGATTTCCGGGAACATGTACAGCAGCACGATCGCCAAGATTTGAATGCCCATAAAGGGGAGCATGCCGGCGAAGATCTGGTTGAGGGTCACGTGCGGTGGGCTCACCCCTTTGAGGTAGAAGGCTGCCATGGCCACCGGCGGGCTCAGGAAGGCCGTCTGCAAGTTCAGCGCCACGAGGAGACCAAAGAAAAGCGGATCCACGCCAAAGTTGTCCAGCAACGGGATAAAGATGGGCATGAAGATCACGATGATCTCCGTCCACTCCAGCGGCCAGCCCAAAATGAAGATGATGACCTGGCTCAGGATCAGGAATTGGGTTTTCGTGAGGTTGAGCGAGAGCACCCACTGCTCCACCAGCTCTTGTCCGCCCAGCAGGGCAAAAGCGGCGGAGAAAATGGCCGACCCCACGAACAGCCAACACACCATGGCCGATGTCTTGGCTGTTAAAAAGGCCGATTCCCGCACCACTTCGACGTTAAGCCGCCCATAAGCCGCCGCCAGCAAGGCGCCGCCAAAGGCGCCTACGGCGGCCGCCTCGGTTGGGGTGGCCAGGCCAAAAACGATGGAGCCCAAAACCGCCAAGATGAGGATGAGCAACGGGAAGAAGGAGCTCAGCAACATCTTGAAAATTTCAAGACGATTGAAGCTGAAGATCGCGTAAAACGCCACCATGGCCAAGGCGCCCGCAGCCAAGCCAATCCAATAGCCCGTCGAGGCCGGGACGGATTCGGGGGTGGGCTCAGCCGGCGCCGCAGCGCTGGGCGGTGTTGCGACCGCAGAACCGCTGTCGGCTGGCGCCGCAGCTTCTTTGGGCGCATCTTCTTCGCTGCCAGGGGGCTCGCTCAGGCCGCTGCTGCTGGCCTCTTCCTCGCTGCCGGGGGGCGCTTGCAGTCCGGAGGCGGCTTGTTCTTCCGCGGCGTCCTCGCCTTCACTGGGCACTTCCATGACGCTGCCGGTGCTCGCCGGCGCTTCAACCACCGGCGTCGTGGAAACCTGATAGCTCAGCACAGCCACCAAAACAAAGGCCAGCAGAGGCAGCAAGGCGATGAAGAGCTCACGCATCAAATACCCGGTGGGCACGGCCGCGTTACGCTTTCCTTTGAGTTGCTGCAACAGGGTGCCCAGCACGTTGGCTGCACCATCGCGCACCATTTCGAGGGTGGGGGCAGGCAAGGTAATGTGACGCTGCTCGGCGGTCAGCGGAGGCGCGAGTTGGGGCTTGATCTTGGCGATCAAAATCACATAGATCACGTAGAGACCGGCGAGCATGATGCCGGGGAAAAACGCGCCCGCATAAAGCTGCACAACCGACACCCCTGCGGTGGCACCGTAGACAATCAACAGCACGCTCGGGGGGATCAAGATGCCCAAACAGCCGCCAGCAGTGATGGCGCCAGCCGACATGCGAATGTCATAGCCTGCACGCAACATCTGTGGCAACGCCAGCAATCCCATGAGCGTGACCACCGCCCCCACGATGCCTGTCGCGGTGGCAAACACCGCGCACGTAAAGAGGGTGGCCACGGCCAGCGAGCCCGGCACGCGCGCCAAGGCCAAGTGGAGCGACTTGAAGAGCTTTTCAATCAAGTTGGCCCGCTCGACCAAGTAGCCCATGAACACAAACAAGGGAATGGAAATAAGCACATCATTGCCCATCACCTTGAAGGCCGATTGCACCATGAGGGTCAGAGTCTTCTCGGTGTCCCGATCGTAGGCGAGCCAGGTGAAAATCATCCCCATGCCCATGAGCGTGAAGGCCGTTGGGAATCCCAACATGATGGCCACCACCACCAACGCGAGCATGGTCAAGCCCAAGTGCCCGGTGGTGAGTTTGTCGGCGCTCACCAAAACAATCACGATGGCGAGCAGAATCAACGCCATCAGGCTAAAGCCAAACCAGAGTTCTTTGCGGATTTTCATGCGCGCGCTCCCGGTTGGTCATCGGCATGCACCATGGCTTTGAGTTTGTCGACATCGACTTCCTCCACATCCTCCTCACGCGAAGGCCACTCCCCATCGCGAATGCAGTGGAGGCAACGCACAATTTCCACGATGCCTTGGAGCAACAGCAGTCCGCCCGATAGCGGGATGATGGCTTTGAAGGGGTAGAGCGGCAGGGGAACTGCGGAGAAGGTTTGCTCGCGAATGGCAATGGCTTCCAGTGCGTAATTCCATCCGGCATAGGTCAGGGCCACGATGCCGGGCAAGAAAAAGAGGAAATACAGCACAAGGTCAATCCAGGCCTGTGTGCGGGGCTCGAAAAAGCCGTAGAGCACGTCACCGCGGACATGCCCGTTCTTGGAGAGGGTGTAAGCCCCAGCCGTCATGAACAGCGTGCCATAGAGCATGATTTGCACATCGAACATCCAGGCATGGGGTGCGTTGAGCACATACCGGGAAAACACCTCGTAGGTGATCAGGATCGTGAGTGCCACGATCAACCAAGCGAATGCGTGACCGATCCACGTTGAGATCTTGTCCACGCCAAGCAGAAATTTTTGCATTTGATAACTCTTATAACGACGCAGCCACCCCGAGGGTGGCTGCATAACGATCTCGTGAGGATGGCGTTAGGCTTTCTTCGCCGGTGCCTTGGCAAAGTAGCGGTTGTAGGCCATCTTGAAGTCGACCATGTAATCGTTTTGCCACTGGCCTGCACGCGCAGCGAAGGCGCGTTGCGAATCCATGACTTTCTTGAACATCGGGTTCTCGGCCGATTTCTTTTCCACCACTTTGTCCCAAGCGTCGAGCTGGGCGCGCAAGATGGCATCGGGGGTCTTGTAGAACTTGATGCCCGACTTCTTCATCTCCTCGTAGTCCTTGGAGTTGCGGTCAATCGCCTTCCAGCTCATTTCAGCCGAAGCGGCCGAGACCGCGTGGTCGATGATCGAGCGCAATTCGCCCGGCAGCGCGGCGAGTTTGCCCTTGTTAAAGAGAATTTCAAACTGCTCGCCAGACTGGTGGAAGCTCTGCAACATGCAGTTCTTCACCACATCGGGGAAGCCCAGGATACGGTCAGAAGAAGCATTGTTGAATTCAGCCGCGTCGATCAAACCACGGTCGAGGGCAGGCACGATCTCGCCGCCGGGCAGCGGGTTCACCGCAGCGCCGAGTTCGGTGAAGATGTCCACGGCCAAACCCACGGTGCGGTACTTCAGGCCCTTGAGGTCTTGCACCTTGGCGATGGGCTTCTTGAACCAGCCCAGCGGCTGGGTGGGCATCGGGCCGTACACGTAGGAGACCACGTCGATGCTCAAGGACTTGTAAATGTCTTCCAGCAACTCCTTGCCACCGCCGTACTTGTGCCAGGCCAGCACCATGTTGGGGTCCATGCCGAAAGCCGGGCCGGAACCCCACAGGGCCAAGGCCGAGCTCTTGCCGTAGTGGTAAGCCAACACACCGTGGCCACCATCGAGCGTGCCTTTGTTCACAGCGTCGAGCAACTGGAATGCGGGCACCACCGCACCGGCGGGCAACACTTCGATCTTCAGACGGCCACCGGCCATGTCGTTGACTTTCTTGGCGAAGTCGTTGGCGTACTCGTGGAAGATGTCCTTGGCAGGCCAAGTGCTTTGAAAACGCAGGCTCACCGTTTGAGCACGTGAAATCATGGGCGCAGACAACGCGCCCGCAGCGACCGCAGCCCCCTTGAGCAGGTTGCGGCGGGGGGTAGGTTTGGTCAGGTCGGTCATGGAATCTCCTGGTTTTGTCGAAGACAGAAATGTGGAACGGGAAGTGTTTTCTCCTTCGCGAAAAATCCATAGAGGGTTAACCCTTGGTTTGGGGTCATTGTGACTTTTGGGAAGTCACCCGTGTGACGCGAGCCCAGTCTCCGTATACTTTCACCCCTCAAGATTGAGGGGATTTTCGGATGACCGATTCCACAGATGCCGGGGCCATCCGGCCCGCCGAAGGCTATGCCGGTGATGTCACGCCTCAGCAGGCGCAACAGTGGGTTGCGGCTGGAGAAGCGGTGCTCGTGGATGTGCGCACCGATGCCGAGCGCGAATGGGTCGGTTTTGTGCCGGGCGCGGTGGCCGTCGCCTGGAAGCAGTGGCCTGGCATGGCCATGAACCCCCATTTTGATGCCCAAATTCAAGCCGCGGCCCCATCGGGCACCAAGCTGGTGTTGCTCTGCCGCAGCGGCGTGCGCTCCATTGCTGCCGCGCGCCGAGCCACCGAACTGGGCCTGCAGGCCTACAACATTCTGGAAGGTTTTGAAGGCGATCCCAACGCCCAAGGCCATCGTGGCCAGGTGGGCGGCTGGCGCAAGCACGGCCTGCCTTGGCGGCAAAACTGAGCCCCGCGCATGAGTTTTCTTGCCTTGGATGTGGGGAACACCCGCCTGAAATGGGCCTTGTACGAGCACCATCGACCCGGTGCGCCCCTGCAAGGCCATGGCGCGGTGTTTTTGGAGAACATTGACCGCCTGGCCGAAGAAGAGTGGCGCAACTTACCCGCGCCTAGCCTGATGCTCGGCTGCATCGTGGCGGGCGAGGCCATTCGCCGACGGGTGGAGGAGCAACTCGAACACTGGCATTTCGACCCCCATTGGGCGGTTCCCTCCCAACAGGAGGCGGGTGTCATCAATGGCTACGACCATCCGACGCGCTTGGGGGCCGACCGCTGGGTGGCCATCATTGGCGCGCGCGCCCGCATGCTGGCCCAGCGCGCGGGCCAGGCACCGCGCCCCTTGGTGGTGGTGATGGTTGGCACGGCCGTCACCGTGGAAGCCGTGGACGCCGATGGGCGCTTTCTCGGCGGCTTTATCTTGCCGGGCCACGGCATCATGTTGCGCGCGCTGGAGTCGGGCACAGCTGGCTTGCGCGTGCCCACCGGCGACGTGGTGCCCTTTCCCACCAACACCAGTGACGCGCTCACGAGTGGGGGCACCTACGCCATTGCCGGCGCCGTCGAACGCATGGTGCAGCACGTGCGCCAGCATTGCCAGGCCGAGCCTGTGTGCTACATGACCGGCGGTGCGGGCTGGAAGATGGCCCCCAGCATGGCTGTGCCGTTTGAGTTGGTAGAGACCCTGATTTTTGACGGTTTGCTGGAAATCGCCAGCCGCCGCTGGCCCTGAAAGCGCAGAGACAAACGGGACAAAAGGGCCAAAAAGGCCGTATTGTCCGCAGGATGAAATTTTCGGGTGACTGCGCTAGACTGAACCCATGAATTTGCTCGACCCCATCCTCACCCAAAGTGCCACCATCGCGGCCATTCGCCGGGACATCCATGCCCATCCGGAACTCTGTTTCGAAGAGCAGCGCACCTCGGAACTCATTGCCCAGCAACTCACGGCCTGGGGCATAGAAGTCCACCGGGGTTTGGGCGGTACGGGTTTGGTGGGGGTCATCCGCAACGGCAGCAGCGCCCGCGCCATCGGCCTGCGCGCCGACATGGACGCCCTGCCCATGCAGGAGTTCAACCAATTCCCCCATGCCAGCCAGCACCCGGGCAAGATGCACGCTTGTGGACACGATGGGCACGTGGCCATGCTCCTCGCCGCGGCGCAGTACCTCAGCCAGCACCGCCACTTTGATGGCACGGTGTATTTGATCTTCCAGCCGGCGGAAGAGGGCGGCGGTGGCGCACGCGAAATGATTCGCGATGGCCTCTTTGAGCGCTTCCCCATGGACGCCGTTTTTGGCATGCACAACTGGCCCGGTTTGCCGGTGGGTGAAGTCGCGCTGAGCGCGGGCCCGGTCATGGCCTCAAGTAACGAATTCAAAATCACCATCACCGGCAAGGGCTGCCACGCCGCCCTCCCGCACAATGGCATTGATCCCGTGCCCGTGGCGTGCCAGATGGTGCAGGGTTTCCAGACCATCATCAGCCGCAACAAAAAACCGGTGGAGGCAGGGGTGATCTCGGTCACCATGATTCAAGCGGGTGAGGCCACCAATGTCGTGCCCGACCATTGTGTGTTGCAAGGAACCGTGCGCACCTTTACCAACGAATTGCTCGATTTGATCG
>VEQC01000299.1 GCA_018883455.1 Limnohabitans sp.
GGCCGCGCGCGTGCTGATCCTGGGCGCGGGCGTCGCGGGTCTGCAGGCGATCGCCACCGCCAAGCGGATGGGCGCGGTGATCGAGGCCACCGATGTGCGGCCGGCGGTCAAGGAACAGATCGAGTCGCTCGGTGCCAAATTCGTCGATGTGCCCTACGAGACCGATGAGGAGCGCGAGATCGCCAAGGGCGTCGGCGGCTACGCCCGTCCGATGCCCGAGAGCTGGATGAAACGTCAGGCGGCAGCAGTCGCCGAGCGGATGAAACAGGCCGATATCGTGATCACCACCGCGTTGATCCCGGGACGCAAGGCGCCTGTGCTGGTGAGCGAGGAGATGGTCCGCTCGATGAAGCCCGGGTCGGTGATCCTCGACATGGCGGTCGAGCAGGGCGGCAACTGCGCGCTGTCGGAACTGGGCAAGACGGTCACGAAGCACAACGTGCAGATCATAGGCGTGCCCAACCTGCCGGCCACGGTGCCGGTGGATTCGTCGGCGCTGTACGCGCGCAATGTGCTCGACTTCCTCAAGCTGGTGTTCGACAAGGAGGGCGCCTTCGGCGTCAACCTGGAAGACGACATCGTTGCTGCCTGCCTGATGTGCAAGGACGGCGAGCTGCGTCGCAAGTAGCAGCGCGATCGTCGTGCCTGCCGCCGCACCTGTTCGCCGACGCCGAAGCCCGTTCGCGCTGCCGCATCAACAAGAGCATTCATTCAAAGAGGCCCCGCATGGAAGCCATTAGCCCCATCGTCTGGAACCTGATCATCTTCGTGCTGGCGATTTATGTCGGCTACCACGTGGTGTGGAACGTCACGCCGGCGCTGCACACCCCGCTCATGGCGGTCACAAATGCGGTTTCGGCCATCGTCATCGTGGGCGCCATGCTCGCGGCGGCACTCACGGAAACCGACCTGGGTAAAACCATGGGCGTGTTGGCGGTGGCGCTCGCCGCGGTGAATGTGTTTGGCGGCTTTATGGTGACCCGACGCATGCTCGAGATGTTCAAGAAGAAAGAACGCCCGGCCAAGCAGGAAGGGAGCCAGTCATGAGCGGCTTCATCAGCATGAATACCGTCACCTTGTTGTACTTGGTGGCGAGTGTGTGTTTCATTCAGGCCTTGAAGGGCCTCTCGCACCCCACGACCTCGATCAAGGGCAATGTGTTTGGCATGTTGGGCATGACCATTGCCGTGCTCACCACGGCCGCACTGATTGTGCAGCTTGCCGGCTCGCCTCTGGGCTTGGGTTGGGTGTTGGTGGGCTTGGTGGTGGGCGGCGGGGCCGGCGCCATCATGGCGCAGCGCGTCGAGATGACCAAGATGCCCGAGCTCGTGGCCTTCATGCACAGCATGATTGGCTTGGCCGCGGTGTTCATCGCCATCGCGGCGGTGGTTGAGCCCCAGGCTTTCCAAATCGTGGCCAAGGCGGGTGACCCCATTCCGGTGGGTAACCGTCTGGAGCTCTTTTTGGGCGCGGCCATTGGCGCGATCACTTTCAGTGGCTCGGTCATCGCTTTTGGCAAGCTCTCGGGTAAATACAAGTTCCGCCTGTTCCAGGGCGCGCCGGTGGTGTTCCCGGGCCAGCACATGCTCAACTTGTTGATCGGTGTGGGCACGATCGGGCTTGGCGGCCTCTACATGGCGCAGGAGAGCCAGAGCGCCTTTGCCCTCATGCTCGCGCTGGCGTTCGTGCTGGGCGTGCTCATCATCATCCCGATTGGGGGCGCGGACATGCCGGTGGTGGTCTCCATGCTCAACAGCTACTCGGGCTGGGCGGCGGCGGGCATTGGCTTCTCGCTCAACAACAGCATGCTCATCATTGCGGGTTCGTTGGTGGGGAGCTCGGGCGCGATTCTGAGTTACATCATGTGCAAGGCGATGAACCGCTCGTTCTTCAGCGTCATCTTGGGTGGCTTTGGTGCCGAACCCGGTGCGGCTGTGGGGGGTGCGCAAGAACAACGCCCCGTCAAGAGCGGCAGCGCCGACGATGCAGCTTACATTTTGGCCAACGCCGAAACCGTGGTGATCGTGCCTGGCTATGGATTGGCCGTGGCGCGCGCGCAGCATGCGGTGAATGAATTGGCAGAAAAACTGATGCACAAAGGCATCACGGTGAAGTATGCGATTCACCCCGTGGCAGGACGCATGCCCGGTCACATGAACGTGCTACTGGCCGAA
>VEQC01000300.1 GCA_018883455.1 Limnohabitans sp.
GCCCACGCCAGCTCGCACTTCTCGCACCTGCTGCTGCCGCTCATGTTCCCGGTGTTCATGAGCACCTTCTCTCTGAGCTACTCCGAAGTGGGGGCGCTCATGTCGGTGTTCTTTGTCGTCTCCGGCATGGGTCAGGCTTCGGCGGGTTTTTTGGTCGATCGCGTGGGCGCGCGCCCCGTGCTGTTTGCCACCCTCATCGTGCTGGCGCTCGCCTGCACCGTGTGCGCCATTGCCGACGGCTACCGCGACTTGCTCGTGGCCGCAGCCCTCCTGGGTTTGGGCAACAGCGCCTTTCACCCCGTGGACTTCACCATCCTCAACCAACGCGTCTCCAGCGCCCGTCTGGGCTATGCGTTTAGCGCCCACGGCCTCACGGGCAACCTGGGCTGGGCCGTCGCGCCCATCTTCATGGTCGGCCTCTCAGGGGCGTATGGCTGGCGCGGCGCCTACATGGCCGCGGCTGGGGTCTACCTCATCATCCTCGCCCTGCTCTGGTGGCAGCGCGAGTCCTTGCACACCGTGGAGGCCAAAGCCCCAGAAGGCACCGCCAATAACCCCGCACCGCACACCCTGGCCTTCATGCGTCTGCCCGTGGTGTGGTGGTGTTTTGGTTTCTTCTTGCTCTCCACCATGACCTTGGCGGTCGTGCAGAGTTTCTCGGCCTCCATCTTGCAGCACATGCACGGCATCAGCTTTGAGACCGCCACCATGACGCTCACCGCCTACATGCTGTGTGCCGCCGTGGGCATGTTCTTTGGCGGCTGGGTGAGCGCGCGCTTTCCCGTCCAGAGCGACCACGTCGTGGCCGCCTGCATGGCCGCCGCAGCCGTGCTCATGGCTTTGTGTGGCAGCGGTTGGTTGGGCGGCACCGCCTCCATGGTCATCCTTGCCCTCACGGGCTTGGCCATCGGCATCGGCGGCCCCTCGCGCGACATGATGATCAAAAAAGCCACCCCCAAAGGAGCCACCGGTCGCGTCTACGGCATGGTGTACTCGGGCTTGGACATCGGCTTTGCCATCTCCCCCCTGATCTTCGGCCTCTTCATGGATCACGGCTGGTACGGTGCCACCCTCATCGGCGGCGCAGCCGTCCTCCTGCTCAGCGTCTTCGCCGCCCTGGGCGTCGGCCAACGCACCCAGCAACCCGCTAAGTAACGCGGCAAGCCCCGCGCGAAGTCCCGCGCCAAGCCCTGCGCCAAGCCCCGCGCCAATGCAATGCCCGCGCGGCCTAGGGTGGGACTCCCCACGATTCGTATGTGCCGCCCCCTGTCTTGCCAGGCGGAGGGTTTGACAATCTTTTCTTTCATCCAGCGAACCCGACGAAGGTTGTCGTTTGACAACTAACCGCCATTCGCTCTAACATGGGGAGGCCTAAAAATGCGTCGGCGCCCGCAACACCCCAACAAGGATGTCGAACAAGCCATTCGATTTGCAGAGGCCCACCAATGGGTGGTCAAAGCAGGCGGGCATTGGGGCATGCTGTACTGCCCCTACAACGACTCGGCCTGTCGCTGCGGCTCGCGCTGCATTGCAGGCATTTGGGGTACCCCCAAAAATCCGAGTCACCATGCAAAACAAATCCGCGAGGTCGTCAATGGCTGCACATCAAGGAAAAAGCGTCAAAGCGCTCAAAACTGAGGGCAGGGGGCAAACGACCTATCCGTTCAAACTCATCTTCAAGTTACCCGGGGCTCAACAAGACGTCACCGACTTGATGCACCGCTTGTCGCAAGCCCAATGCACCGATGCGCTGGTCGGGCTTGGCGTGGCCGGGCACGTGGCGCTGGAGTTCATGCGCGAGGCCAGCTCAGCCCAAGTGGCCGTCCAAAGTGCCGTTGCCGCAGTGCAGACAGCGTTCCCCACTGCCAAGCTCGTCGAAGCTTCGCCAGACTGGGTGGGTTTGACAGATGCCGCCGAGCTCATTGGGGTGTCCCGCCAAAACATGCGCAAACTCATGCTCAGCCATCCCGATCACTTTCCCTTACCGGTGCACGCGGGCAGCACCGCGATCTGGCACCTCACCGATATTCTTCGCTTTATGCAAGAGCGCGCTTTGCGGGCGCCTGCGCACATGGTCGAAATCGCCCAAGAAACCCAGCGGCTCAACCGTCGTAGAGGCAGTGCGGCTGCTGCGCGTCCGCGCCGCATCGCCATGCATCGCACCGCTTAGGGC
>VEQC01000301.1 GCA_018883455.1 Limnohabitans sp.
GCACACAGAAGACGGTGAGCCGATTGGCTCGCTTGCTTGGAAGCCCCTGATTTTTGTCATTGGTGCGAACCTGCTGTTTGGCATTTGCCTGGGCGGCTTGCCTTCGCTGGGCATTCCCTCCATGGGCTTGGTGGTGGGAATTTACGCCTTGGTCATCGTGGCGAGCCTCGCGGGCGAGACCTTCAAGCTGAGCCACGTGCTCTTGCTCGCCACCATTCTGGCCGTGGGCAGCTACCTGGCCTTCATCGTTTTGCTCAAACTGCAAATGCCGGTTTGGCCTACATTCCTGACCCAATAAGCCCACCGACATTGAGGACTACAACATGGATTTGATTACCAACCTCGGCATCGGCTTTGGTGTCGCCTTCACACCGGTCAACCTGCTCTACGCGCTGGTCGGTTGTATTTTGGGAACGCTCATTGGCGTGTTGCCGGGCATCGGCCCAGTGGCGACCATCGCCATGCTCTTGCCCGCCACTTACGCCTTGCCGCCGGTTTCGGCACTCATCATGCTGGCGGGTATTTATTACGGCGCCCAGTACGGTGGCTCGACCACCGCCATTTTGGTGAACTTGCCGGGGGAAGCCTCCTCGGTGGTGACCACGCTTGATGGCTACCAAATGGCGCGGAGGGGCCGTGCGGGCCCCGCCTTGGCGGCGGCGGGTCTGGGCTCGTTTTTCGCGGGCTCGGTGGGCACCCTCATCTTGGCGGCTTTTGCCCCTCCCTTGACTGAACTGGCGTTTAAGTTTGGCCCGGCGGAATACTTCTCGCTCATGGTGTTGGGCTTGATTGGCGCGGTGGTGTTGGCTTCGGGCTCATTGCTCAAGGCGATTGGCATGATCGTGCTCGGTTTGCTCATGGGCTTGATTGGCACCGACGTCAACTCCGGCGTGGCCCGCTTCAGCTTTGACATTCCTGAGCTCACCGACGGCATTGGCTTTGTGACCATCGCCATGGGTGTGTTTGGTTACGGCGAGATCATCTCCAACTTGGCCAAATCCGAGGCTGACCGTGAGGTGTTCACCGCCAAGGTCACTGGCCTCTTCCCCACTGGTGAAGACATTCGCAACATGATTCCGGCCGTCTTGCGGGGCACGGCACTCGGTTCCGTGCTGGGGGTGTTGCCCGGTGGCGGCGCCTTGCTTGCGGCTTTTGCGGCCTACACCATTGAGAAGAAAACCCCGCTCAAAGAAGGCGAGCAGCCTTTTGGTCAAGGCAACATCCGTGGCGTCGCGGCCCCGGAGTCGGCCAACAATGCGGGCGCGCAAACTTCCTTCATCCCGCTGCTCACCTTGGGCATTCCGCCCAACGCGGTGATGGCCTTGATGGTGGGTGCCATGACCATCCACAACATTCAACCCGGCCCGCAGGTGATGACCAGCAACCCCGAGTTGTTCTGGGGCTTGATCGCTTCCATGTGGTTGGGTAACTTGATGCTCGTCATCTTGAACCTGCCGCTCATTGGCATGTGGATCAAGCTCCTGTCGGTTCCCTACCGATTCCTCTTCCCCGCCATTGTGTTGTTCTGCGCGATTGGGGTGTACTCCACCAACAACAACGTGTTTGACATCTGGATGGTGGCGGCATTCGGGGTGGTGGGTTACCTCTTCTTGAAACTCGGGTGCGAGCCCGCGCCCTTGTTGCTCGGATTTATTCTGGGCCCCATGATGGAAGAAAACCTGCGTCGCGCGCTCTTGCTCTCACGCGGCGATTGGACCGTGTTTGCCACCCGCCCCCTCTCGGCCGGTTTGTTGGCGGCGGCGGTGTTGCTACTCGTCATCGTGCTCTTGCCGTCGGTGAAATCTAAGCGCGCTGAGGCTTTCGTCGAGGATTGATGGCCACGCTGCCTTTTGATTTTCACAATCCCTATGCCGGCACTCGTCTGCCGGTCATGGCGCGCAATGTGGTCTCGACTTCGCACCCCCTGGCCGCTCAGGCGGGCCTGCGTATGCTCTGGCAAGGCGGTAATGCGGTGGATGCCGCCATCGCTGCGGCCGCGGCCATCACCATCACTGAGCCTGTCAGCTGCGGTTTGGGGTCCGATGCGTTTTGCATTTTGTGGGATGGTCAGCAACTCCACGGCTTGAACAGTTCGGGGCCCGCACCTGAGGCGTGGAGCCCGGCGTATTTTTTTCGCAAATACGGCGAGTCCGCCACCACACCACCCAAGCG
>VEQC01000302.1 GCA_018883455.1 Limnohabitans sp.
GTGTACAAGCCCGCGGCCTACGCCACCCTGCACCAGGGGGTGAAGATTGTGCAAGCCGATCTCAAACAAGCCGCTGGGCAGCGCGTGCTGCAGCGCTGGCTCGCGCGCACCGACGTGCTGCTCACCTCGTTTCGGCCCTCGGCCCTGCGCAAGCTCGGTCTGGATTGGTCTAGCCTGCACAAAGCCTTTCCCACGCTCAACCTCGTCCGCATCGTTGGGGCGGCTGGCACTCGCGCGGAAGAGCCTGGGCACGACCTCACCTACCAAGCCGAACACGATTTGGTGCCGGGTCTGGAACTGCCGGCCTCCCTCTTTGCGGACATGGCGGGTTCCCTCATGGCCACCGAGGCCACCCTGCAAGCCTTGCTGGCGCGCGCACGCCCCGGACGTCGCCACGGTCAAGGCGTGTGTCTGGATGTTTCGCTGGCCGATGCCGCCGCCTACTTGGCGCTGCCGCGCCAGTGGGGTCTCACCCAGCCCGATGGCGATGTGGGAGGCGCGCACGCGGGCTATCGGGTCTACCCCTGCAAGAATGGCCGCGTGGCCGTGGCCGCTCTGGAGCCGCATTTCGCGTTGCGCTTGTGTGAGGCGGCGGGCTTGCCCGCCAGCGCCGCCAAAGCCATGCGCAAGCCCAGCACGCACGCCGCAGTGGCGCAATTTCTGGCGGGTCAGACCCGTGCCCAGCTCGAGCGGCTCGCCACCCAACGCGACATTCCGCTGCTCACCCTGCCGCGTTAAGCGCGCGGGGCCACAGGCGCCCTACCCAGGCGACGCTGTCGGTCTGTTTTTTGCGCCAAGTTGGCGTCCAGCCGCTGCAGCGGGACGCCATACCCCTTTAGTCGCGTAAGTCGCGCAGCGGGTGCTGGTCTGGGGACCAGGGACTCTCGAAAAAGCCCGCCACCATCGCCTCGTCAACGTCTGCCAGGCGCGCGGGCGACCAGCGAGGCTGGCGATCCTTGTCCACCGCCAAAGCCCGAATGCCTTCCACGGCATCGCTTTGTGCGGGAGTCCGCCCCAGGTGGCGCGGGTCAAAGGTATGTGCGATCAAATCGCGCTCCAAGCGCAATTCATCGGCCAAGGCCATCGACCGCGCTTGACGCACCAAGCGCAAGCTCACGGCCTGCATGAGGGGCGATTTTTGCGCCAAGGTGGCGAGCAAGGTTTGCGCGGCAGGATGGCCCGCATCGGCTTGTGCTTGCACGGCTTGGGTGATGTCGGCCACCGTGGGCAGGGCAAAAATGCGCTCCCCATCCGCCACCCCCATGGGCAGGGTCTCCGCCTGCAATTGCCGCTCGGTGGCAAGCCAGGCCTGCCAAGTGGCAAGACCCTGACCTTGGCCCAGTTGAACCGTCACCGCCTCCCACAGCAAGGGCAGGCTTTCGCTGGCCACACAGACATCGGCCAAACCCACACTCAGCGCTTGGGGACCTGTTAAGGTCGCGCCCGTGAGCGCCAGATACTCGCCCCAACGACCCGGGGTTCGGCTGAGAAAGTAGCCCCCCGCCACATCGGGGAAAAGACCAATTTGCGTCTCCGGCATGGCCAGCTTGCTGCGCTCGGTGACGAGGCGGCATGCCGCCCCTTGAGCCAGGCCCATGCCTCCACCCATGACCACACCGTCCATGAACGCAATGTAGGGCTTGGGGTAGGTGTGGATGAGGTGGTTGAGGCGGTATTCCTCGGTGAAAAAGTCGCCCAGCGCAGAGTCGCCAGCCAAGGCCGCCGTGTGAAAGAAGCGAATATCGCCACCCGCGCAGAAAGCGCCAAACGGCCCGCTCTTGTGGCTACCGCGAATGGCCACCGCCCGCACGGCAGGATCGTCGCGCCAAGCCCGCAAACAGTGGGTGAGGGCACGAATCATGGGCAAGGACAACGCATTCAACGCCTCTGGGCGTTGTAGCGTGATGCACCCTACCCCCTGGTGCACCTCCGTGATCACCTGCTCGCATGCCATACCGCTCACGCTGCCCCCTCTCGTTTCGACCATGCCGCATTCACGGCCAATGCCAGCAGAACCACGCCGCCGCCCACCAACATGCGCAGGCTCGGAACTTCATCCGCGCCGAGCCACGCCAACAAAATACCAAAAACCACTTCCAGCAAAGCCAGCAGGGAGATTTCCGCAGCGGGCAAGACCCGCGCGCAGTAAACCAACAACACACACGGCAGGGC
>VEQC01000093.1 GCA_018883455.1 Limnohabitans sp.
GTCCAGGGCGAGATGGCGCACGCCGCGATTCCCGACAGCGGCACGGATGCCCTTCAGGGTGCGGTGCACATCTTGCAAGCCCTGCATGCCTTGAATGCGGATTACTTGAAGGTGCGCTCCAACATTGAAGGCATCACCCACCCTTACCTCAACATCGGCCAAATCCAGGGCGGCACGAACACCAATGTGATGCCGGGTAAAGTGGTCTTCAAGCTGGACCGCCGCATGATTCCGGAGGAGAACCCGGCTGAGGTCGAAGCCTCGATTCGCCAAACCATCGCGAGCGCAGCGGCGAGCTTTAACCCTCCCCGAGGCGGAAAACAGCTCAAGGTGGAGGTGCGCCGCATGTTGCTGGCCAATGCCATGGTGCCGCTCGCGGGCAATCAACCGCTGGTCTCGGCCATTCAACAGCATGGGCAAGCCCTCTTTGGCGAGCCGATTCCTGCGCTGGGCACGCCCCTCTATACCGATGTCCGCCTGTACGTCGAGCGCGGTATCCCGGGGGTGATTTACGGCGCAGGCCCGCGCACGGTGCTCGAGAGCCATGCCAAACGCGCCGATGAGCGCATCGACCTCGAAGACCTGCGCCGTGCCACCAAGGTCATGGCGCGCGTGCTCAGCGATCTCGTGGTTTAAGCCCGCCTTGGGCGCTGCCCCACCCGGGTGAGCCCGCAAAAGCAACGAGGCCCTTGAAGGGGCCTCGTTGGGTTTGCAGCGCTCAGGGCGCGGGATTTAGGCCTGCAGGGCTTCCTGTTTGGACGGGGCGCTGTCATTCTTCACGGACTTGACGGCATCGTCCTTCTGGGGCAAGGCCTCTTGCGCGGCACGTGCATAGGCGACGCGCGCGGTTTGCGCGATGGCCATGTCACGTTGAAGCTCGCGGATTTTTTGATCTGTGGCAATGAGCATTTCCAAAGACGCTTTGGCCTCGTTGGAGAGGTCATCGATTTCATATTCTTGTTCGTCAATGGTGATTTTGGGCATAAGGGGCTCCGTTGTTTGGTTAGTAAGTATGTAGCAAATTATGGCTTTTTTTGAGATTTAAAGACTCTAATTTCGGCAATTGTCGGCAATGAATTCTGATGAAAGAATCCGCTTGGCGTGAATCCTTCGCTGGCGCGGTCCCGGCCGTCTGCTAAGGTCAGGACATGGCACTCCAACTCTACATTGGCAATAAAAATTACTCGTCTTGGTCCATGCGCCCTTGGGTGCTGATGCGCCAGGTGGGGATCGTCTTTGAGGAGGTGATGGTTCGCTTTGATGGCTTTGGCCCTGAATCCCAATTCAAGCAGACGATGCGGGCGTTGCACCCCAGCGCCAAGGTCCCGGTTCTGCTCGACGGGGATTTGGTGATCTGGGACTCGCTGGCCATTGCCGAGTACTTGGCCGATCGGTTTCCGCAACATGGGCTCTGGCCCCAGTCACCACGCGCGCGCGCTCGGGCCCGCAGTGTTTGCGCCGAAATGCACAGCGGTTTTGCTGACCTGCGACGCGCCTGCCCCATGAACATTGAGGCGAAGCTGCCTGAAGTGGGTGAACGCGTGTGGCGCGAGGATCCTCGGGTGCGCGAGGATTTGCAACGTTTGGTGAAAATGTGGACCGCCCTGCTCAACGAGAGCGGCGGCCCCATGCTGTTTGGCACGTTTGGCATTGCGGATGCTTTTTATGCCCCGGTGGTCATGCGCCTGCGCACCTATGCCCTGCCCGTGCCCGAGGTCATCGCCGACTATGCCCAACGGGTGGCCGCCCTGGCAGCGGTGCAAGACTGGGTGAGGCAAGCCCTCGCGGAGCAAGACTTCCGAGAATTTGAAGAACCGTATCGTGGGGCGCCTTGAGCCCACAGGATCGGCGCTGAAACCCGCCTCGCGACGGGTAGGGGCAAGTTGCGCTTAGCGCAATTGCGCGAAATTCGCGGCGGCGATCACGCGCCACACCCCACCCCGAATGCGAAAGACCACCAACTGGGGCGCGTTCGACTGGGCCTGCTTGCCGTCGATGGTTTCATCGATCTGCAAGCGCATGGTGGTGACCACGATGGGCCCCTGGCGCGTGACCCGCAAATGTTCAAAGCGCGGGGTATCACGCACCACGGGAATGCTGCGCGCCAAGTAGCCCTCCCGGTCGTAAACCGCGCCATCGGCACGTTGAACCTGAAACACCGGTTCGAGCAGCGGAGCGACTTTTTGGGGGTCACCGCTGCGAATGGCCTCGAACAAGTGCTCCAGCGCCGCCTGCGCTTGCTGTTGGAGGGCAAGGCCTGCTTCGGTGCTTTTGCCAAGATCACGGGCTTGGGCTGCTGTGCCGCCCAGAAGGAGAGACAGGCACAGGAGTAGGGAGGGAATTGCATTTTTCATGGTCAAAATTTACCCGCTCATCGGCCTCTGCCCACGCCTCTCGGCACAAACTGCCTTCGAAAGCAGAGGAGGTGCCTGAGCCACTAAACTCCCGCAGATGATGATGGACGCCCCTACCCTCCACCCGATGCGCAGCAGCGCGCGCTTGCTGTGGATGTTGCCGCAACGCGTGTTTTATGCGGGCTTGCTCGGCAAACCTGGGCCTCGTCGCACCGGGGCCCTCACGGTGTACGTGGCGGCTGACGCGTCGATGCAGGTGCGCTTGGGCGAAGGCGAGTGGTCCTTGCCCAGCGACTTGGTGGTGATCGCGCCCTACAGCGATCATGAAATTCGCTGTCCCGCGCGCCATGTCCGGGTGATGTTGATTGAGCCTGAATCGGTGCAACTCGACGCCCTGCCCGACTGGCTGCGCAGCTGCGGGGCCCTCGACCTGCCCGACGTGGTCGAGCGGGTGCGCTGTGCCCATGCCCTGCTATTGACGCAAGCGCGCAGCGCCGCGCATGACAGCGCCCGTTTTGATGAATTGTTTCTGGGGGCGCCCTTGACGCCTCGTCGTCTCGATGCGCGCATTGCCCAAGCCCTGCAGGCCCTGCAAGCGCCTCTGAGCGAGGAGATGGCCGCCAGCGGACTCGCCGCCGCCGCGGGGCTGTCGGTCTCGCGGTTCTTACACCTCTTCAAGGCCGAGACCGGAGTGGCGTTTCGCACCTTGCGCCGTTGGAAACGCGCGCGCAGCCTCTTGCACCATGTGGGCCGTGCCGATGGTTTGCTCGATGTGGCGCTCGACATGGGCTATCCGGACGCCACGCATTTCAGCCATGCCATCCGACAGACCTATGGCCTGCCCCCGCGTGAGATTTTTGCGGGTTCGCGCAAACTCAAGCGCGTGGATGGGGCCTAGAGGTCCCAAGCTTGGGGAACGGGCACAGGCAGTTCCAGCAGCAGTTGGCCCATGGCTTTGCCCAGCGGGTCGTTGCGCGTGGAGGCCGGCCCTCCCCCGTCGAGGGCTTCGTGCAAGACGAAGTTGAGGGCGTGAATCCCGGGCAAGTGAAAGCGCTCGACCGGCCCCTTCACCAAGTGCGCCAAGTAGGACTGCACGCGTTCGGGGGTGAGGTAATCCCAGAGCAAGGGCAGGTAATGCGGGTGGCGTGCGACCAAGCCGATGTTGGCGATGTCCCCTTTGTCCCCACTGCGTGCCCAGGCCAGTCGAATCAAGGGTACCGCCTGATGCTCACCCGACGGTGCGCGCCACGGCGCCGGTTCGGGCAACGCGGGCGCGGGCATGGGCAGGGCTTGCGACGACTGCCAAACGGCGACGGTGGCGGGCGCGGGCTGCCAAGCTTCGCCCGTGTCGCACCAATCGAGCGTAGGGACGACGGCGGCTTTGGGCCAGCGAAAGGCCAGCGGCAGGATGTGGGGCGAGACGCTGGGGCGTCCGGCGCCGGGCCCAGTCGTTCCCGGTGACCATGAAGTACCTGCGGGGGCAATCTCACGGGCGAAACGTTCCAGCGCTTCCTTGCGCGGGTGCTGAACGACCACGCGGAGCATGACTTCGCGCGACTGCCCGGCTCGCGCATGGGGGCCGTAGAGCGTTTCAGCCCCGAGGAGCTCCACCGTGGCGCGGGTAAAGTCTGGCCAGCCCTGTTCGGCCAGGTGTTCGCGCATGCGAGTGAGAATGGCCTCTCCGGTGCGGCGGGCTTTGGCCGGCGCGTCCATCCCCACCAACACCAAGGTGCCGGTGCAACGAAAGCCCGCCAAACTGGTGGCCGAGACTTTGTAGTGGTGGCCGGGGTCGCGGCCGCGCGCGCCACTCACATGGACCCGCTGGTCGTCGAGCGCGGTGATGCGCACGGCCCGAAAATCACAGCACACATCCGGCAGCACATAGGCGCCGGGGTCGCCAATCTCATAGAGCAGTTGTTCCGCCACAGGCGCCGGGGCAATCAGCCCTCCGGTGCCTGCGGGTTTGCGCAACACAAAGCTGCCATCGGCCGCGCAATCGATGATGGGATAGCCGATGTGCGGCCAATCGGGCACGTCGAGCCAATCGGTGTGCAAACCGCCCGTGGCCTGGCAACCGCACTCGATGATGTGTCCGGCCAGGCTGCCGCCTGCGAGGGCGTCGAAGTCCGTGGCTTGCCAGCCAAAGGCATGAATCAGTGGGCCAAGCGTGACCGCGCTGTCGACCACGCGTCCGGTGATCACGATATCAGCCCCCTCGTCCAAGGCCCGTGCGATGGGGAAGGCGCCCAGGTAAGCGTTGGCTGAGAGGGCTTTGGCCGGTAGCGGGGCATTGGAGAACATGTCGCGCACATCGGCCGCGCGCAGCGCATCCCATTGCGACGACACATCGTCCCCGGCCACGATGGCCACGCGCACGCGAAGCCCAAGACGCGCCGCCACGGCTTGCACCGCCTCGGCGCAGCCGCGGGGGTTCATGCCCCCCGCATTGGCCACGACCTTGATGCCACGCTGCTGAATCTCGGGCAGGAGTTCGGCCATGACGCTGTCGACGAAATCCGTCGCATAACCCAACTCGGGCCGCTTGAGACGTGCGCCCGCCAGAATGGCCATGGTGGTCTCGGCAAGGTAATCAAAGACCAAGTAGTCGATCTCGCCACTGCGGACGAGCTGGCGGGCGCCGAGTGGGCTATCGCCCCAAAAACCGGAGGCTCCGCCAATGCGAACGGTGGAAGGCGTGGTGGCTGTCATCCCCATAGGCTACCCCAAGCCCAGAGCCTTGGCTTGCGTGCACAGGCTACCTCCGCAGCCTAGCAAAAACCCTAGCCAGCGTGGCCACTAGACACAAGACGGCCAAGGCGAGTCGTCGTCACAATCAAGGCCAAGAGGCGTGGTTCGCGCGTGCGCCCATGCAGGCGCGGTTGTCGGGCCTTGAACGGAAAGAGCTGCATGTTGAATTTGCCCCCCCTGCCGTATGGCTACACCCCGGAGCATGAGGCGTTTCGCGAAAGTTTGCGCGCCTTCGTGGCGCAAGAAATCACCCCCTACGTGAACGAATGGGACGAAGCCGGCACGTTTCCGCGCGCGCTCTATGGCAAGGCGGCCGCGCTCGGGTTGCTCGGTTTGGGCTACCCCGAGGCCTACGGCGGCACGCCAGGCGATGTGTTCTTTCACCTGCTGGTCTCGGAGGAGCTCGCGCGGGCGGGCTGTGGGGGGGTGGTGGCCTCCCTGCTCTCGCACACCATTGGTCTGCCCCCGCTCTTGGCAGAGGGTTCGGCCGAACTCAAGGCGAAATTCATTCCCCCGGTTTTGCGAGGCGAGTGGATTGCGGCCTTGGCCGTGACCGAGCCCGGTGGCGGCTCGGATGTGGCGAGCCTGCGCACCACGGCCGTGCGCGATGGGGATCATTACATCGTCAATGGCGAGAAAACCTTCATCACCTCGGGCATGCGCGCCGATGTCTTCACGGTGGCCGTGCGCACCGACCCCAGCCACAAAGGCGCGGGGGGTATTTCCGCCCTCCTCATCGAGGGCCACTCGGCCGGCTTGACGCGCACGGAGCTACGCAAGATGGGTTGGTGGTGCTCGGACACGGCCCATTTGCGCTTTGATCAGGTGCGGGTACCGGTGAGTCACTTGATTGGTCAAGAGAACCAAGGGTTTCGGGCCTTCATGCAGAACTTCAACGCCGAGCGCTTGGGCTTGGCGGCTTCGGCTTGTGCCTATGGGCAAGTGTGTTTGGACGAAGCGCTGGCTTGGGCGCGCGAGCGTGTGACTTTTGGTCAACCGCTGTCGCAACGCCAAGTCATTCGCCACAAACTCGTGGACATGGCCGCGCGCATTCAAGCCGCACGCAGCATGATTCACGAGCTGGCCTGGCGGCTGCACCACCACCATGGCGACGCGGCCCAGCTGGTGGCGCAGATTTGCATGGCCAAGGTGCTGGGCACGCAAGCCATGCAGTACTGTGCCGACCAAGCCGTGCAAATTTTGGGCGGCATGGGCTATATGCGCGGGACCCGCAGCGAACGCATTTACCGAGAAGCCAAAGTCATGATGATTGGTGGCGGCTCGGAAGAGATCATGAAAGACCTGGCCGCACGTCAGTTGGGTATTTAACGGAAAGACAAGCTCCCCATGCCACGCATTGAGACCCACTTTGCCCTCCAGGGCGAAAACGCCGCCGCCAACCGCGCCCACATGACCGCGTTGCTTGCGCAGGTGAAGGATTGCGAGGCGCGCACGCGCCAGAAATCCGAATCGGCGCGAGAGCGCTTTGCCAAGCGCCAGCAACTGCTGCCACGCGAGCGTCTGGGCTTGCTGCTCGACCCAGGCGCGCCGTTTCTGGAGCTCTCCACGCTCGCTGGACTCGGGCTCGATCACCCGGACTTGGCCAAAAGCGTGCCGGGGGGGGGCATCATCGCGGGCATCGGGTTTGTGAGCGGGGTGCGCTGCCTTGTGATGGCCAATGACTCGGGCATTGATGCGGGGGCCTTGCAACCCATGGGGCTCGACAAATTGCTGCGTGCGCAGGAAGTGGCGCTCGAGAATCGCCTGCCCTATGTGCAACTGGTGGAGAGCGCAGGGGCGAATTTAATGGCTTACCGTGTGGAAGACTTTATTCGCGGGGGCAGCACGTTTCGCAACTTGGCCCGCTTGTCCGCCGCTGGGTTGCCCGTGGTCACCGTCACCCACGGTTCGTCTACGGCGGGCGGGGCCTACCAGACGGGTTTGTCGGACTACATCGTGATGGTGCGCGATCGCTCACGGGCGTTTCTCGCCGGTCCCCCGCTGCTCAAAGCGGCGACAGGGGAAATCGCCACCGAGGAAGAATTGGGCGGCGCGGTCATGCACACGCATGTCTCCGGCTTAGGCGATTATTTGGCGGAAGATGACCGCGACGCTTTGCGCATCGCACGCGAGATTGTTGCGCACCTGCCGTGGCCGCGCGCGGGCTTGCAAGCCCCGACGACGTTCACCCCCCCGCAGCACGATGCCGAGGATTTGCTCGCCCTGATGCCGCGCGACCCCAAGCAGCCGGTGGACATGCGCGAAGTGATCGCGCGCTTGGTGGACGGCGACTCCTGGCTGGAATTCAGTCCCCATTACGGGCCGGCGACCGTCTGTGGCCATGCCCTCATCGAAGGTGAGCCCGTCGGCATCGTGACCAACAATGGTCCGATCGATTCGGCCGGAGCGAACAAAGCGACGCATTTCATCCAAGCTTGTTGTCAGTCGCGCACCCCCATCGTCTACCTGCAAAACACCACGGGCTATATGGTGGGGCGACTGCATGAGGAGGCTGGCATCATCAAGCATGGCTCCAAGATGATTCAGGCTGTCACCAATGCGAGCGTGCCGCAAATCACGATTCACTGTGGCGCTTCCTTTGGCGCGGGCAATTACGGCATGTGCGGGCGCGGATTTGCCCCGCGCTTTGCCTTCAGCTGGCCCAACGCACGCACCGCCGTGATGGGGGGCGAGCAAGCCGCGGGCACGATGCGCATGGTGACCGAGGCGGCCATGCGCCGCAAGGGGGAAGTCGATCAGGCCAAGCTCGATGCGCTGGAGCGCCAGATCATCGATCGGTTTGAGCAGCAAATGAGCGTGTTCACGACCAGTGCGCGTTTGCTCGACGATGGGGTGATCGACCCGCGCGACACGCGTGCGGTGCTCGCCTTTGTCTTGGCCACCTGCCGCGAGGCGCAGGCTCATGTGCCGCAGCCGATGCAGTTCTCTGTGGCCCGTCCGTGAGGGAGTCGACGATGCAAACCCCGTTTCACAAGGTCTTGATCGCTAACCGTGGCGAAATCGCGATGCGGATTTTGCGCGCCGTTCGCGCGCGTGGGCTGCAGTCCGTTGCGGTCTATTCAGAGGCGGACGCCCACTCGCCCGTGGTGGTGCAAGCGGATTGTGCGGTGTCCATTGGTGCAGCGCCTCCGGCGGAGTCCTACTTGCGCATAGACGCCTTGATCGCGGCCGCGCGTGCCACGGGCGCGGACGCGGTGCACCCTGGCTATGGTTTTTTGGCGGAAAACGCCGAATTCGCCCAAGCGTGCCGCGATGCGGGACTGGTCTTCATTGGCCCTTCGCCCGAGGCCATTCGGGCCATGGGCGACAAGGCTTTGGCCAAGGCCCGCGTGGCTGCGGCGGGCGTGCCTTGCATCCCGGGCTACCAGGGTGAAGACCAATCGGATGCGCGCTTGCAAGCCGAAGCGGATCGCTTGGGTTACCCCGTCATGATCAAGGCGGTGGCTGGCGGGGGCGGACGCGGCATGCGGCAGGTGGCACGACGCGAGGATTTTGTCGTGGCGCTGCACGCGGCGCAGCGCGAAGCCCAGCATGCCTTTGGTGATGCGAGCGTGCTGCTGGAGCGGGCGCTGATCCATCCACGCCATGTGGAAATTCAGGTGTTTGCCGACCGACACGGGGGCGTGGTGCATCTGGGCGAGCGCGACTGCTCCGTGCAACGCCGTCATCAAAAATTGATTGAAGAGTCCCCCTCCCCAGCCGTGGATGCGGCTTTGCGCGAGCGCATGGGAGCAACCGCTGTGGCCGCCGCGCGCGCGATTGGCTATGAGGGGGCGGGCACCTTGGAGTACCTCCTCGATGCCGATGGGGCCTTTTACTTCATGGAGATGAACACGCGCTTGCAGGTGGAGCATCCCGTGACGGAAGCGGTCACCGGCATTGATCTGGTGGATTGGCAACTGCGGGTGGCGGCGGGTGAGCCTCTGCCGCAGACCCAAGCGGACATCGCGTGGCAGGGGCATGCCATTGAAGTGCGGCTGTGCGCCGAAGATGCGGAGCAGGACTTTTTGCCGCAAAGCGGCACGCTCTGGCGCTGGTTACCGCCGGCCCACTTGCGGGTGGAGCATGCGCTGGCTAACGGCGCGGTCATTCCCCCCAACTACGATTCCATGCTCGCCAAGTTGATTGCCCACGGGCCCAACCGCGAAGTGGCGCGCACCCGCTTATTGAAGGGCTTGCAAGAACTGGTGGCCTTGGGCGTGACGACCAACCAACATTTTTTGCAGCTGGCCCTGACGCATCCGGTTTTTGTTGAAGGCGAGGCCACAACGGACTTTGTACACACGCATGC
>VEQC01000094.1 GCA_018883455.1 Limnohabitans sp.
GGCAAGAACATGGCGTTCAACGTCCCGTGGTGGAGTCTGGGATTGACCCCGCCCAAGCTGTGGCTGAGCGAATGCACGCAACCCAGCCCCTTCTGGAAGGCCATGGCCCCTTGCATGGAGGCGCTGAGCATTTGCAGACGTGCTTCGGTGTTTTGGCCGTCGCGGGTGGCGGTTTCGATGTGTGTCCATCCGCGCGCAAGCCCGTCGAGTGAAATCCCATCGGCTGGCGGATTGAACGCGGCCGACATGAAGGTCTCCATGCAGTGCGCGATGGCGTCCATGCCGGTGGCTGCGGTCAGCCCTGGGGGCAAACCCAAGGTGAGTTCTGGATCGAGCAAAGCCGCTTTGGGCATGAGGTTCCAGGAGTGAAACCCGAGCTTGCGGCCATCATCCACAATCACGATCGCCCCCCGCGCGACCTCACTGCCCGTGCCCGCGGTCGTGGGAATCGCAATCAAGGGCAAGACCTTATCCGTGATGCGGGGTGAGCCGCCTTCGATGGTGGCATAGTGGGTGAGGGGGCCTTCATGGGTGGCGGCAATCGCCACGCCCTTGGCGCAATCGATGGCCGAGCCACCGCCCAGCGCGACCAAACCGTCGCAGCGGTGCTCACGCACCAAGGCTTGGGCCGCCCGCACCGAGGCTTCTGTGGGGTTGGAGGGGGTGCCGTCGTACACCGCGATCTCTTCCAGCGAGGCCGTCTGCAGCACCGCCAAGGCCTTGTCCAGCACGCCTGCGGCGCGAATGCCGGCATCGGTCACCACCAAGGGTCGGCGGATGCCTACGCGGGCGAGTTCGGCGGGGAGTTGACGCAAAGCCCCGGCTTCAAGGGTAATTTGGGTGAGGTAGAAAATTTGCGACATGGCACACTATCCCTGGTTTGAAAAAACGTTGTTCACTGTATGAGTCACCCGCGCAACCCCCAGTCCCTTTTGACCCCTGCCATGCGTCAGGTGCTCCACGGCATCGCCAAATTAGGGCGTCCTCCGCTGGCTTTGCACACGCCGGATCAGGCCAAGCGCAATTATGCCGCCGGTGCGGGCGTGCTGGAAATTGAGCCGCACAAGATGGCGCGCGACGAAACCCTGCACATCCCCACCCGCGATGGCCAAAGCCTGCGCGCCCGGCTCTGGACCGAGCGCATGCAAGCGGGCTTGCCGGTGCTCATTTACTACCACGGGGGCGGCTTCACGGTGGGCAGCCCCGAGACGCACGAGAGCCTGTGCCGCCATTTGGCGCACCTGGCCCACTGCGCCGTGATCGCCCCGGACTATCGCCTGGCGCCCGCGCACCGATTTCCCACGGCCCATGAGGACGCGGTTGACGTGCTCGCTTGGGTGCGTGACCACGCGGATGCACTGGGGCTCGACGCCACGCGCATTGCCATTGGGGGTGACAGTGCGGGGGGCACCCTCACCGCCGCCACGGCCATTGCTGCGCGTGACCACGGCTGGCCCCTGGCCCTGCAACTCATGTTCTATCCGGGCACTTCGCCCACCCACATGCCCTCGGCAGATACCTTTGGGTCAGGGTTCCTGCTCGAAAAAGCCAGTGTGGATTATTTTTATGGTCACTACCTCAGCGATCCCCGCCAGCGGCAAGATCCACGCTTTTCGCCTGAATTGGCCAGCGACCACCAAGGACTGGCGCCGGCCTGGATGGGCTTGGCCGAGTGCGACCCGCTGGTGGATGAAGGCGTGCGATATGCCGATGTGCTGCGCCAGGCGGGTGTGCCGGTCGCACTGGAAATCTACCGCGGTGTGGTGCACAGTTTCATTCAAATGGGGCGCGTGATCCCCGAAGCCTTGCAGGCCCGCCAAGATGCGGCCCGTGCCCTGCGCCACGCCTTTACAGGAGAACAACCATGAGTTTGAGCCGGGATGCCTTTCGGATGCGCCATCGCTTGCGCGTGCGCTGGGCCGAAGTGGATTTGCAAAAAATTGTCTTCAACGGCCACTACCTGATGTACCTCGATACCGCCATGGCCGACTATTGGCGCGCCTTGGCCCTGCCGTATGAGGCCACCATGCATGCCTTGGGCGGTGATTTGTTTGTCAAGAAGTCGAGCCTGGAATACCACGCTTCGGCCTATTACGATGACCAACTGGAAGTGGGCTTGCGCTGCGAGCGCGTGGGCAATTCCTCCATGCTCTTCATGGGGGGCGTGTTTCGGGGGGAGAAGCTCCTGGTGCATGGCGAGCTCGTCTACGTCTATGCCAACCCCGCCACCATGACCTCGCAACCCGTGCCCGAGAGCTTGCGCCAGATCTTGCTCGGTTTCGAGCAAGGCCAGTCCATGACCGAGGCTCAGGTGGGCGGCTGGGCAGCGCTACGCGAAGCGGCCATGGCCGTGCGCACCGCCGTGTTCGTGCAAGAGCAGGGCATCCCACTGGAACACGAGATGGATGCGCTGGATGCCGACGCCACCCATGTGGTTTTGCGCAACCGCTACGCGGTGCCCATTGGCACGGCGCGACTGCTCCAACCCAGCCCCGGCGTGGGCCAAATTGGCCGCATGGCGGTGGTGCGGCTCATGCGCGGGAGTCACTTTGGTGCCGAACTGGTGCAGACCTTGCTCGACGTGGCCCGTCAGCGTGGCGACCGCGAAGTGATCCTGCACGCCCAATGCACGGTGCAAGGTTTTTATGAGCGTTTAGGCTTCCAGGCTGAAGGCGCGGTGTTTGAGGAAGAAGGCATCGACCACATCGCCATGCGACGAAGCCTGTAAACCGGCTTCAAAGGTCGTCGCGAATGGCGTAGGGCAGGGGGCAAGGTGCACCCAGCCCCTGGGCTTGGGTGGCCCCATCGACCATCACCGCCAGCACCCAGTGTCGGTCTTGCCAACTCGCCGCCGCGGCCACTTGGCCCACGATGCGCTCGGGCTCACCCGGCGCGCCCAACTCGGCCCCCACGGCCAGGGGCATCGGTGTCTCAAACAAGGCCGCCCGACGTTTCAAGCTGCCGCGAAACTGGCTGCGCGCCACCACCTCTTGGCCGGGGTAGCAACCCTTGCGGAAATTCACGCCACCCACCGATTCGTAGTTGAGCATTTGGGGCACAAAGGCTTCAAAGATGGGGGAGGTCACCCATGCCACCCCACTGAAGACTTCCGCCACCTGCCACGCGGCTTCGGGTAGCGCGGCGTCTGCCGGCGCTGCCGTGCCGAGCGCAGCGAGCCACAAGGCCCGCGGGTGAGTGGCCACGGGCGACAACACCCAGGCCTCGCCACCGGCGTAGCTCAGGCGGGTGCCGGCTTGGGCGTCGGGGTGGGCGCGGGCGAAGGCCCCACCCAGCAGACCCCGTAATTCGTAATCCGCACTGGCATCGCGCAGTTTGACTTGGGCGCGGAGCACAAAAAGGCCCAGGCGTTTGACGGTTTGGGCGATCAACTCGCGCGCGAGCACAAGGAGCACCCGCTCGGCTTCGGGCTTGGCCAGGATGAAGCTCGCTTGCATGCGGCCTTTGGCATTGCAAAACGCGCCCAAGCGCGCTTCGGTGGGCGGCAGAAGCAAGATGTCCTGGGTGAATTGGTTGTGTAAAAACGAGGCTGCGTCTTTGCCCGTGGCCTCGATCACCCCCAAATGGGGCAGGGCGCAAGTTCCCTCAGGCAGGGGCACGGGCGATGAAACAGCAGGGGAGGGCAATTGAACTTCCATGGGTGCATTATCGGCAACTCCCAATCTCCCCAACGCCATCGTTCCTAAGGCCAAACCTATAATCCCAAGGGTGTTGAAAAAGACCTTGCTGGCCTGCGTGGCCCTGTTCCTGCTCGCCAGCGCGGCCACCGCCTGGTGGGTCTTGCGCCCTCTGCCCATGACGGTGGCGAGTGTGGACTTGTCGATTGAGCCGCAAACCTCCGTGCGCGGCATTTCCCAGCAGGTTGTGGAAAGCGGCATCGACATTGATCCCGATCTGCTCTACTGGTTTTTTCGCGCGAGCGGCCAATCGCGTGCCTTGCGCGCGGGCAGTTATGAAATCCAAGCCGGGCAAACCGTGCTCGATTTGTTGCGCAAGCTCAACCGGGGCGAAGAGAGCCTGCGGGCCTTTGCCCTCATTGATGGCTGGACCTTTCGCCAAGTGCGTGCCGCGCTTGCGCGCGCGGAGGGCTTGCGCCGCGAAACCGAAGGCCTGAGCGATGAAGACATCATGCGTCGCCTCGGGCGCAGTGGTGTGGCCGCCGAAGGGCGCTTCTATCCCGATACCTACACCTACGGCAAGGGCAGCTCGGATTTGCGCTTGCTCGATCGCGCCGCGCGCGCCATGGATCGCCAACTCGCCAAGGCCTGGGCCGAGCGCGACACCGCCATCGTGCTGCGCACGCCGGAGGAGGTGCTGACCCTGGCGAGCATTGTGGAGAAGGAAACCGGATTGGAACGCGACCGGGGCATGATTTCGCGTGTTTTCCACAACCGTCTGGCGTTGGGGATGCCCTTGCAAACCGACCCCACGGTCATCTATGGCTTGGGTGAGCGCTTTGATGGTAACTTGCGCCGAGCCGACTTGCTCACCGATCACCCCTGGAACACCTATGTGCATCGCGGCTTGCCGCCGACCCCCATCGCCATGCCGGGCCGCAACGCCTTGCGTGCCACGGTTCGCCCCCCTGAGGGCCGCGCCCTTTATTTTGTGGCGCGTGGCGACGGCAGCAGCGAATTCAGCGAAACCCTCGCCGCGCACAATGCGGCCGTCGATCGCTACCAGCGGCGTAACCCCCGAGCGGGCCAAGACTGAGAGGCGGACATGACGGGACGTTTCATCAGTTTTGAAGGCATTGACGGCGCGGGCAAGTCCACGCACATCGAGGCCCTGGCCGACGCCTGGCGCGCACAAGGGCGCTGCGTCACCCTCACCCGCGAGCCCGGTGGAACCCCGCTGGCCGAGCAATTGCGCGCCTTGGTGTTGCACCAGAGCATGGACGCCCTGACCGAAGCCCTGCTCATCTTCGCCGGCCGACGGGATCACCTCCAGCAAGTCATCGAGCCCGCCCTGGCGCGCGGCGAATGGGTCTTGTGCGACCGTTTCACCGACGCCACCTTTGCCTATCAGGGCGGGGGGCGCGGGTTTGACCTTGAGGTCTTGCACACCTTGGAGCGCTGGGTGCAGGCCGCCAGCGCCCCCGAGTTGGGTTTGCGCCAACCCGACCTCACCATCTGGTTTGACCTGCCGGCGGCCGTGGCCGCCCAGCGCTTGGCCGGCGCGCGCGTGCCCGACCGTTTCGAGGCCCAACCGCAGGCGTTTTTTGAGCGCGTTCGGGAGGGCTATGCCCAGCGCATGGCGCAAAACCCGACGCGTTTTCTGCGGGTGCAGGCCGACCAAGACCGTGCATCCGTTTGGCAGGATTTACAACACCAACTGGAGGCACGGGGATGGCGCTAAACGCATTACCCCCCTGGCTGGACCGCCAACTGCGCACCTTGCTCCAAGGACGTGGACACGCCTGGCTCTTGCTCGGACCCTCGGGGCTGGGGCAATACCCACTCGCCCTGGCCTTGGCCCAATCCTGGTTGTGCCTGCAACCCGACGCCGATGGCGTGGCCTGTGGCACCTGCGCGAGCTGCCACAGCCTCTCGGTGCGCACCCACCCCGATTTGTGCATGCTCATGCCCGAAGCCATGGCCTTGGATCTGGGCTGGCCGGTGGAGGAGGGGGCGTTGCGCGACATTGAAGCCAAGAAACGCAAACCCAGCCAACAAGTGCGCGTGGGGGCCGCTCGCGAGATGGTCAGCTTCACCCAATTCACCCGCTCAGGGGGCGATCGTCGGGTGGTGTGCATTTATCCGGCGGACCGCATGAACCCCGAAGCCGCCAACACGATTCTCAAATCGCTCGAAGAACCGCCGGGCGAAACCCGATTTGTGCTCGCCAGCGACACCACCCATGGCCTGTTGCCCACCATCCGCAGCCGCTGCCAAGTGCACGCCTTGCAGTGGCCCGCCTTGGCAGAAGCCGTGCCCTGGTTGGTGGCCCAAGGCGTGCCGGCGGCGGATGCCCCCGTGCTCCTGCAAGCCATGGGCGGTCGCCCAGACGATGCCTTGCGCGCCCACGCGGAGGGCTTACAGGCCAACCATTGGCGTGCCGTGCCCAAGGCCATCGTGCAAGGCCAGTTTGAGGCCTTGGCCGATTGGCAGGGGGGCGCTCTGGTGGAGTTACTCAAAAAACTCTGCCACGATCTTTTTGCGGTGGGCCAGGGCCAAGCCCCGCGCTTCTTTGCCCGAGAAGATCTACCTCCGGCACCGATCACCCCTGCGCTGTCGGCTTGGTCCCGCGAGCTTCTGGAACTGGCGCGCAGCGCCGATCACCCGTTCAAACCCGATCTCATGCGCGAAGCCTTGCTGGTGCGAGCCCAGGCGGCAATGCGCACCCCCTGAAAAACCATGTTCACCGATTCCCACTGCCACCTCAATTTTCCCGAGCTCGTGGAAAACCTTGACGACATCCTTGCCCAGATGCGCACCGCCCAAGTCCATCGGGCTTTGGTCATTGGCACCACGCTGGAGGAGTTTGATGCTGTTCACCGTTTGGCCGTGACGTATCCCCACCTTTGGGCCACGGTCGGTGTGCACCCGGACAACGAAGGCGTACGCGAACCCACGCTGGAGGACTTGGTCACCCGCAGCCAGCGCCCCCGCGTGGTGGGCATTGGTGAGACTGGGCTCGACTACTACCGCATGGGCGAACGCAGCCATGCGGATATGGCTTGGCAACGCGAGCGCTTTCGCACGCACATTCGCGCGGCCCGCCAAACCCAACTGCCCTTGGTGATTCACACCCGCAGCGCGAGCGCCGATACCCTGGCCATCCTGCGCGAAGAAGGCGAAGATGGTGCTGCGGGCAGTGCGGGTGGGGTCTTCCACTGCTTCACCGAAACCCGGGAAGTGGCGCGTGCCGCCCTGGATTTGGGCTTTTACATCTCGTTCTCGGGCATTCTGACCTTCAAGAATGCCGCCGACTTGCGCGAGGTCGCCCGCATGGTGCCACTCGATCGCCTGCTGATCGAAACCGACAGCCCTTATCTGGCCCCTGTCCCGCACCGAGGCAAAACCAACAATCCCGCCTATGTCCCGTATGTGGCCGCCGAAGTCGCGCGTTTGCACGAGACCACACCGGAGGCCGTGGCCGCAGCAACCGATGCCAATTTTGAGCGCTTGTTTAACGGGGTTCTTTCGTGAGAAATTACTTTAATAAACTCAAATTCGGCGTTGTTTTAATTGGATTTATTGGTTCGGCCTGGGTATCGGCAAGCTCCTTTGACCAGTTCTTCAAAGCCCTGCACTTTGACCGACCGGAAGAAATCCGGGCCTTGCTTGCCCGCGGCTTTGATCCGAATTCGGTCAACGAAAAGGGCGTTCCGGCCATCCATGTGGCCATTGAAGATCGCGCCCTGAAGTCCGCCTCCGTCTTGGTGGCCCATCCCCAATTCAAACTGGAGATCACCAACACGGTGGGGGAGACGCCGCTCATGCTTGCCGCCATCTTCGATCTGCGCGAACTCGCACACCAGCTCGTGGAACGTGGTGCGGACGTCAACCGGCCCGGCTGGACCCCACTTCATTACGCCTCGGTCAAGGGCAGGATCGAGCTGATGCGCTTGCTCATTGACAAAGACGCCTACCTCGATGCGGAATCCCCCACGGGAGATACCCCCCTGATGTTGGCCGTGCGCGATGGCAACCCTCGCGCTTGCAAGTTGTTGCTGGAGGAGGGGGCCGATCCCACGTTGGTCAATCCGCGTAACAACCATACCGCGCAAAGCCTGGCCGAAGCCTTGAACAAAACCGAGTGCGAGCGCCTGATCGTGGCCTTCACGGCCGCTTGGGAGCAAAACCTCCAACGCGCAGCCGAAGCCGAAAAGGCCCAAGACGCAGCCGAGAACGCCGCGCGCAAATAAGTTCTTCATCCCCCCCGATTCAGCGCGGGGGGCGCTACCGCCTTCAGGGCCCACACTTGTCCGCCGTGGGGGGCTGCTGCCGCATTTAGCGGAAATTTATACGGTCGATTAGGGCCTTTTCTGTATTTAAAAGCGTTCATAATTGATCAAGCTTTAGATTTAAATGGCCATAAGATATTCGTTCGCGATCCTTTGGGTCTGTGAACCTTTGAACTTTTCCGCTCTTGCAAAGGAACCCTCATGCGCTCCACGTTCACTCAACGGATGGTATTGGCAGGTTGTCGCGCGCTCAGCGGCCTGGGGCTTTGCCTGGTCTTGAGTTCAGCCTTGGCCCAAACCCCGCTCACACTCGAGCGAGTCAAGGCCAGTGGCCAGATCGCAGTGGGGTATCGCGAGTCGTCGGTTCCGTTTTCTTATTTGGACGGCAGCGGCCTGCCCACTGGTTTTAGTTGGGAGATTTGCGGGCGTATTGTGGAGCAGGTCAAACGGGTCACGGGGCGCGCCGACCTGAAGGTGACGCCCGTGGCGGTCACTTCGCAAAACCGTATTCCACTGCTGCAAAACGGCACCCTCGACATTGAGTGCGGATCAACCACCAATAATTCCGAGCGCGCCAAACAGGTGGCCTTTGCCATCAATTATTTCTACACCGGCACGCGTTTTCTGGTCAATGCGTCTTCGGGGGTTCAATCGCTGGACGATCTCAAGGGCAAGCGGGTGGTCTCGACCACCGGCTCCACCAACTACCAGATCATGCGAAACCTCAACGCCCGGCAAAACCTGGGCATTGAACTGCTGGGTGCCCGCGACCACTCCGACTCCTTCTTGATGGTGCAACAGGGAAGGGCGGACGCCTTCGCCATGGACGACGTCTTGCTCTACGGCTTGAAGGCCGGAGCCAACAACCCCGCACAATGGGCCGTGGTGGGTGAGCCCATTCAAGTCGAGCCCTATGCCATCATGCTGCGCAAAGACGATGCGCCCTTCAAGCAATTGGTCGACGGCGTGCTCACGCAGCTGATGAAAGGCAGCGAATTTGAATCGCTTTACAAAAAGTGGTTCCAAAGCCCTGTGCCGCCCAAAGGCATCAACCTCAACGCGCCCATGAGCAAGGATTTGCAAACCAACCTCAAAGAGCTATCGGATCGCCCGGCGCTCTGAAGGCTTGATCATGCGCGGCTATTGCTATCTGAATGGGCGTATCCTGCCACTGCGGGATGCCCACGTTTCGGTGTTGGATCGCGGATTTGTCCTGGGGGACGGGATTTACGAAGTGGTGCCCATTTATGCGGGTAAACCGTTTCGGGCACAGCAGCACTTTCGCCGCTTGCAACGTTCCTTGGTCGCCGTGCGCATCCCATTGCCATTTGATGAGGCCGGGTTCATGCGAATCCTCAACGATTTGGTGGTCGTTGCGGGTCAACCGCCTGCACCCCGAGAGCTGTTCTATCTGCAAATCACCCGCGGCGTTGCCCCACGGGTCCACGC